>JACQHC010000104.1 GCA_016199245.1 Gemmatimonadota bacterium
ACCATGGGCACCGTCGCCCGAATCGGGCAGGTGCAGCGCGGACTGGGTGGCGTGCAGTTGCTGCTACACGGAGAGTATCGCGGCGCGGTGTTGCAGTACGCCCAGGCCGAAGGGCACCTCGAGGCCGTGGTGGTGGAGGCGAAGGACCTCCCGGCGGCCGAGCCGAATGACCCCGCATTCCTGGCGCTGGACAAAGAACTGCGCGAGCGCTCAGCGGAACTGGGCAAGAAGTCCGGGCTTCCGGACGACGTGGTTCAGCAGATCCTCGAAGGCGTGACCGAGCCGGGTCGCTTTGCGGACCTGGTGGCCGGATACGCAGAGATGGCTCCACCAGAGCGCCAGTCGTTGCTCGAGACCCTGGGCGTGGAGGAGCGCATGCGCCGCGTGTTGCTGCACGTGCAGCGGCAGGTGGCCATGCTGGACGCGCAGGAGGAGATCAAGTCCAAAGTCCAGGAAGAGCTGGGCGAGCGCCAGCGCGAGATGCTGCTGCGCGAACAGCTGAAGGCGATCCAGCGGGAATTGGGCGAGGATACCGAAGAGGACGAGCTGGCCGAACTGAAGGGGCGGCTTGCGAAGCTCCAGCTGCCGCCGGAGGCGAAGAAGGAAGTCGAGCGTGAGCTGCGCCGCCTGGAGCGCACGTCCCGCGAATCCATGGAAGCCCAAGTGATCCGGACGTATCTCGAGACGATCGCCGAGTTGCCGTGGAACGACCGGAGCGAAGACGATCTGGACGTGGCGAAGGCCGCGAAAGTCCTCGACGAAGACCACTACGGCTTGCGGAAGGTGAAGGACCGCGTGTTGGAGTTCCTCGCCGTTCGCCAGCTCCGCCAGCGGCGGGGCGGGCAACCGGAGGAGTCCGTCGGCAACGAGGACGACCGGCGGGCCAAAGGCTCTATTCTCCTGTTCGTCGGGCCGCCCGGCGTGGGAAAGACGTCCATCGCCAAGTCCATCGCCCGTGCCATGGGCCGCAAGTACGTGCGCATTTCGCTCGGCGGCGCGCGGGACGAGGCCGACATCAGGGGACACCGGCGCACGTACGTTGGAGCCATGCCGGGACGCATCATCGACGGCATGAAGCGCGCGGGGACGAAGAACCCCGTGTTCCTGCTCGACGAGGTGGACAAGCTGGGCGTGTCCTTTCAGGGTGACCCGGCGGCGGCGCTGCTCGAGGTGCTCGATCCGGCGCAGAACGACAGCTTCACCGATCACTACCTCGGCGTGCCATTCGACCTCTCCGAGGTCCTGTTCATCGCGACCGCCAATTTCCTGCAAGGGATCCCGGCGCCGTTGCTGGATCGCATGGAAACGGTGGAGTTCTCCGGTTACACGGAAGCTGAGAAGCTGGCTATCGCGCGCACCTACCTGGTGCCGCGCCAGCTGGGAGAGGCGGGCCTGGGCCCGGAGCAGCTTGCCTTTGCCGACGACGCCATCCAAACGCTCACTTCTGGCTACACCAGAGAGGCGGGCGTGCGGCAGCTCGAGCGGGAAATCGGCAGGGTCGCCCGCAAGGTGGCCCGGCGCATCGCGGCGCGAGAAGTGGACCGCGTCGTCGTAGGAGCCGACGAAGTGCGCGCCATCGTCGGCAGGCCCACCGTCCACCCGGAGCGCGCGGCGCCGGCGGACCAGGTCGGGATAGCGACCGGGATGTACTACACGCCAGTCGGCGGCGACATCATGTTCGTCGAAGTGTCGATCATGCGCGGCAAGGGCGACCTGGTCCTCACCGGACAATTGGGCGACGTCATGCGGGAATCAGCGCGCGCCGCCCTGACCTATGGCATGTCGCACGCGGAGGTGCTGGGGATCCCCGAGGAGCGCATCCGGGATCACGACGTGCACATCCACGTCCCCGCGGGGGCCATTCCCAAGGATGGGCCGTCCGCCGGCGTGACCATGGCCACTGCCCTGGTGAGTGCGTTGTCGGGAGTTCCGGTGCGCCACGATGTCGCGATGACGGGTGAGGTCACGCTTTCGGGTCGCGTGTTGCCCATCGGCGGCGTGAAAGAAAAGGTGCTGGGGGCCTGGCGAGCCGGAATCGAGACGATCATTCTGCCCAGGGAGAACCTCGCCGACCTCGAGGACCTGAGCGAGGCGGAGCGGGCCGCCATCACGGTGCACGGCGTGGGCGACCTCGGCGAGGTGCTGCGCCTCGCGATGATCCGGAGCACTGAAGCCGAGCGGCGACCGCCCGCGGAGCGCGAACCTGCAGAGCTCCTCGCCAGCGGGCGCTAGGCTAGCGGGTAAGCACCCCTCGCCCCTACCAGGCCAACGAACGAATTAGAGCGTCCGCGAGCTTGTCACGCCATGCTCGGCGAGCCTCGTCATGCTGTCGTTCCGCGGGCTCACTAGCCAGGTAGCCGAGCGCGGAACACACCGCTTGCTCCGCGACGAACACAGGGTCGGCATCGTCCCGAAAGAACCCGAGTCCTTGACCCTCGAGCACGATTCTTCTGATCGAATCCCGAAGTTCGGCAAGCGCCATTCCGGCCGTGTCGGACGCTTCGCCTGCTTGCGCGCGTTGCGTGCACAGGCGCACCAGATACGGCCGGCTCGCCAGCGTGTCGAATGCGAGTCCTACGGCCGTGCGCACCCTCGCATCCGCATGCCCGGGGGCGATGGCGGTGCCGCGGACCGCGGACCGAATCTCGTCCGTCAGCCGGTCGACCACGGCCTGATGTAACCCGGCTTTGGATCCGAAGTAGTAGAACAGCAACTGCTTGTTGACCGCCGCGCGCCGCGCGATGCGGTCCATTCGGGCGCCGGAATAGCCGTGAGCGGCAAACTCGCCCGAGGCTGCGGCCAGGATCGCGGCCTTCGAATCTCCCCGCTGCCTTCGACTCACATGAATCAACCAATCGGTTGAATATGCGTTCGAACATCTGCGGAACTGCCCCGCTCGTCAACTGGTGAGCGCCCGCAGCGCGGCGTGGGCCAGGCCAACCAACACGCGGTCGTTGCTCCAGAAGCCCTGGAGATCCCCCCCCACTGCCTGCTCCACGGCAACGATGGCCGCCGCCGGAGAAGCGAGGACGACCGGCAAGCCCCCGAAAATCGCTGCTACCGAGTCCGGCACGATCCGGCCCGCGATAGGGATCGGGAGTTTCTCGCCCCCGTCACCAGTGACCCAGAGCCTCGTCTGTGATCCATCAGCAGCCCGTTTGTGCCACACCGGAGCCAGTCGCTCGAGCAGCGACGCCGGCCCGAGGCAGTCCACCAGATCCGTGGTGCGAGCGGCCATTCGCAGTGCTTGTTCATCGAGGCTTCGCTGGCCGGTGAACCGGATCACGTCGGGCGCGCCCGCCATCGAGCCGGCGCGCAGTGCCGCCTCCAAGACGTCGAGTTGCCGCGATTCGCGTTCGACGATCTGGGCGAAGAGGGCGTCGGGCGCGACCGGGCGATACCGGCGCGGCTCCTCGGTGGTGGCCTTCACGGCCCCCTTGGTTTCGAGCCCGTGAAGCGCCTGATACGCATTGGCCCGGGCAATTGCGAGCGCCTTTGCCAGCGCGTAACCGCCGAGCGGCCCCCGTTCGAGGAGAGCACGATAGGCTTGGCTTTCCGTCGGCGTGAATCCAAATGGCGTTAGATCAAGCGACGGCATCGCTCAAAACATCGAAGCGTAGTAGTAGTTATTACTACTAATGACTTGTTCTCTGGACTGCAAGTGCGGAGACTGCCAGCGGACATGATCGGCTGGCCGGCGCACGGGACTCAGGTCAGCGACTACGGCAAAAACGCAGATGCGCGTTCAACTCACGTGTAGTTGAGGGACCAACCGGCAAGTTTCGCAATCAGGGCCAATCGAAACGTCACGTCAGCCTGCCGTCGCTCGGGCGTCTTGCCATCCGGCTCCAAGGGGAAGGCGAAGTTCGCCAGGTTCGAACTGCTCCTGGGAACGGTTCGAAGGGCCTTGGGATTCCAAACACCTCGTTCGTCACACTCCTTGAGCAGCCGCGCCAATGCCCGCTGCGCGCTTTCGAACGTGTGGAGCACACCGAGCCGGATGAGAATCTCAATCCAGTGAAGGGCGAACGGAATGTCGTCGGTACGTCCCGCCGCATCGACCTGCAGCGGGTCGCCGAACAACTCGTACGTTGGCCGGTAGAACCGCCGTCCCGCCTGGATGGCCACGTTCCGCTTAGTGGCAGGTTTGGCGAGAAACGCCGCCAAGCGCTCTACGAAGCCGGCGCGCTCTCGCTGCAGACTCGGCATGAACGCTATCATGCTGACGGAGAACACGCTCGGCGGGTAGGCCTCCGGGTGCAGCAGCGTTCGATTGCCGCGGCGCACGAACGGCTTGTCCGTCAACTCGCTGCGGAGAAACTGAGATATGTCCGACGCGATCCGATGCGCCGCACCGCGTACGCGTGGATCGTCCATCAGACCGCCGTGCGCCAGCGCCGCAGCAGCGCCTTCGCGCATCAGCGCGCGCACCCATGCAGCCAACCCGGGGTCCGCCTTGCCGACGGATTTGAACTCGAACAAGAGCTCGGGTGCCTCATCGCGGGAGAGCAATCGGAAGAACGCCCGCTCGGTCAGGCGGTAGGCACGCTCGTCGTGAGCAACCCCGAATTCCACCAGCCGGCGGTACTGCGAGATGGTCCCACCTTCCGGAAGGATCCGCCCCCGACCGAGGTCGGCGCCGAGGATGTTGTCACCCCACGTTCCGTTGGCCTTTTGCCGGCGGACGATCTGCATGACGGCTTTGGACGCCCTGACCTCCGCCAGCAGAGCGTCGCGATCCGCAGCGGATGCCCCCTCAACCGGCAGTATGTCCTTGACCGTACGCCACTTGACGGCTGGAGACGCGTGGTCCCGCAGCCAGGAGACTGGCACATTATGAGACAGGGGAAGGTCCAGTGCGGCCTCTCCGACGAGGAAGCCTGGCAAAAAAATCGGGCGGGAACATACCGAGTTGGGACGCCGTGGGCTAGTGCGGTCGGCACCACGACGAGCTAGCGACGTGGCCCCGAAGTCCCTGCCACCGTTCCGAACTCAGCTCCCGGGAGCCAAGTCGGCGAGCCTTGCTCCGCCGCCGAATGCCACACGGCCCTCAACAGGACCCTCATCTGAACCACCGCGCCGGCGGGACTCATTCCTTCGAACAGCTGGTCCGAGGGTTGGTGCCTGTGCTCCGCTCGATACCGGGCCACGAGCTCCGAGATCCCGGTTCCTCCGCTCTCGGCCCGCCCTCCGGTTTTCAACGCCACGATCGGAATGCCGGCCACTGCGAACGGAAGCTGGTCGCCGTCGTACAGGCTCCCGATTTCGGGCGAAGGGTCGGCAACGCTCTCGAGCTGCTCCAGCCTCGCCGCCTCGCGCATCACGTCTCCCAGCGTGGACAACTCCGCTCCCAGAACCGCGATGTCTCGCGTGACGCCCCATACGTTCATCTCATGCACGCCGAACGCGGCAACAATGGGTCCGGATGCCGGCGGCGGGGCCGCGGCGAGCGCCGCCGCGCCGGTCATGCCGTGTTCGCTCGCGGTGGTTGCCGCGAACACAACGGTCCGCCTGGGTGGCCGAGGAGATGCCGCGAGGGCGCGAGCCAGGGTGAGCAACGCGGCGACCCCGGAAGCGTTGTCCACAGCGCCATTGTAGATCGAGTCGCCGTCCACCGACGGACCGATGCCAAGGTGGTCGTAATGTCCTACCAGAACGATCGCGCCGTCCGTGCTCGGCACGCCCGACCCTTCCAGCACGCCGACGACGTTGGGGCTGGAGAGACTCCGGAGGCGGGTTCGCATGTCCACAGCCGCGCGAGCGCCCAGGTCGATGGCCGAGAATCCCGGCCCCTCGGCACGTCGCATGAGGACGTCGTAGTCTTTACCGGTGGCCTCGACGAGCCGTCTCGCAGCGTCGGCGCTTATCCAGGCGGCGAACCTGAGACCCTGAAGGGAGGCGCGCTCGGGTTGTAGCGTCTCGCGCTGCCAGCTCGCCCGGACGGCGTTCCACGGGCCCGGGGGCGCATCAGCTGAATGAATGAGCAGCACACCCGCCGCACCCGCGCGGGCTGCCTGCTCGATCTTGTAGGCCCAACGACCGTACCGCGTCGCTGCCCGCCCCCGGAACAGAGCCGAGTCTGCCCCACCAGGCTCGCCGGGGCGCACGAGGAGTACCTTCCCCGACACCGCCGCAGCCTCGAAGTCGCGCCAGCGCCACTCCGGCGCCTCGATGCCGTATCCCCCGAAAACGAGGTCCGCGTCCAGCACGACGGCGGAGTCCGGCTGCGTGGGCCACGCAACGAAGTCTGTTCCCGATTGCAGCACGATCGTGCGCCGGCCGGCGCCCACGACGAGCGATGCATCGGTAGTCGCCGCGATGAGCGGCACGCGGCGCAGGTATCCTTCGGGCCAGGCGGGCCGGAGTCCGGCAGCGGCGAACTGCGTCGCGACGTAACGCGCCGCGAGCTCCGCACCGCGCGTGCCGACGGCCCGGCCCTCGAGTAAGTCGTCCGCCAGAAACCGCAGGTGGGCCTCGAAGGTCGCCGCGTCCACTGCCGCGAGCGTGCCCGGCGGCGGCTCCACGAGCTTGACCCCTTCCCGCTGGGCTACGGCGTCGCGCACGGACAAGGAGATCAAGACGCCGGCGACGGGCCCGAGGTACTTCAGCATCGTACCCGGTGGATGGTCCCGTGCCGGCCGAGAAACGACTCGCTGGTGAGCACCAAGGTATCGTCGTCGAGGAAATCGACGGCCTCGCCCTGCGGTTCCCGCGTGCCGAGCCAGCATGGTTGGCCGTCCGGCTCAAGCTGTCCGTCCGCGCCACGGTGGAACAAGAAGATCTCCGTATACGTGCGAAGAGCGACGCGCTTTCCGTTCGGAGAGATGGCTCCGCCCGTCACGTACCTGCCGAGCAGGCGCTCCGGCATGAACGGCAGTGTGTCCACCGCCTGCGCACGAACCATACTGTTCTTCAGGGCCTCTCGCGCAACGCGGTACCGGCGAATGGGGCCCGAGAGTCCCTTCGTCACCAGCTCTAGAGCGCCATCGGGATTCACCCAGATGGCCTCTACGTCATGTGGGCCATCGGGATACGCGACGCTCACGGCCCACACAGCGGCCGCAGCCCGGGCCCCGCTCCGCGCCGCGATTGGTTCCGGCTCGGGCACGATATAGATGGTCACCAGGGGCCGGCGTTCCTCGTTGTCCCCCGTGTCGGCGATATAGAGGCAGTCGCCGCGGAGATTGGGGCAGCGGCCTAGCGCGAGGTCTTCCCAATCCTGGGCGGTGGCCCCGGTGACCCTGTGCCGTCCGAGCACCTTGCCGCCCAGGGTCACCGCAAACACGATGGCATCGTCGCCCGAGTCGTTGTGGGTCCAGAGTACTCCGGCGTGCCTCCGGCTGACCGCAACTCCCGAGCTCTCGCGCACCTCGGAAGAAGCGAACGAGCCGGTGAGCTCGAAGACGCTGGGCACTCGCTCCTGGGCCAGACTCATCGGGGCGGCGATCCCAACGCCGAGCGCGGTCCCAGCAAGGGCGACCACGTGCCACGTGGCGGGTGAGGAAGGCATTAGTCCAGGAATAGTAAGCGCGCGCTTGCATGGCAGGGAACAAGTCGGCGAGATTGCAAGCGACCCTGTCGAAGACCCATGATACCCAGCCTCAAAGCTCGCCCGGTGGTGAAGCGCTCTGATCGCGTCCGACTGGATGGGCGGGTTCTGTTTCTCGCGGACGACGCAACGCTCGTGCGCCGGCAGCTCGAGGGGGAAGACCTCGCCTGGCCGATCGACGCGCCCCTGCGCGACAACATCTCGACGGACGAGATCACACCGGCCTTCATTTGCTACTACTACGACGAGACGCTGGGCGATTTCCCCTATCTCGGCTTGAAAGCGGGGGTCGAATTCCCCATTACCCGCGGCTCGGTGCGACGGAGCGGCTTCGTGTGCTCTGTGGCCGGGAAGCGGCGGGGCAAAGGATCATCGCGGGAGCAGTCGCCGTACGCCGAGATGTGCGCGGGCATCCAGCTCGTCATCGCCGAGAGCATCGAGCGTATCTACCGGGAGAATTGCCAGAACCTCGGCATGCTCACCAGCACGGACTTCTCCCTGATCGAGCGAATTCGGCGGGGCGAGGAGATTCCGCTCAGCGTCTTCACGCAGGGCGAGGGCGAGATCACACGCGGCATCATCGAACACG
Organism: Gemmatimonadota bacterium; assembly: GCA_016199245.1. Classification (GTDB taxonomy): domain Bacteria; phylum Gemmatimonadota; class Gemmatimonadetes; order Gemmatimonadales; family GWC2-71-9; genus JACQHC01. The sequence continues at coordinate 8,139 of JACQHC010000104.1, forward strand.
GCGGGCTGTTCCAGTACAACGTGGCCCGGCTCCAGGGGCGGATCTCGGTGCCTGCCGTCGCCACGCCGGCCCGGCCTATGACGCTGGCCGAGAAGATCATCTCGCGGCACTGGGTCACGGATCTCGCGCGGGACCGCGTAGGCGTCCCGGCCGTCCGGCCCGGCGATGAAGGGTTCGTTCGCACCGACATCCGGTTCAGCCACGAATACGTCACGCCGATGGCGACGATCTTCTGGGAGCAATTCGTCGGCCCGGACGAGCGGATCGCCGACCCGCAATCGGTTTACCTGTTCCGGGATCATCTCACGTTCCTCGAGCAGGCGATGACCGAGGACCGGAAGCGGGAGGGCCTGCTCGACGTTGCGCTGGAGCTAAAGCGCAAGCAGGAGGACTTCGCCGCGCGCCAGGGAGTGAAGCTCTATGGCGAGTTGCCGCGGCTCGGCCGAATGGAGGTGCGCGGTTCCGAAGCCATTTGCCACTCCAAGATCCTCGAGCAGCACGCGCTCCCCGGCCACTTGATCATCGGAAGCGACTCCCATACGCCGCATGCCGGCGCGATCGGGGCCATCGCGTTCGGCGTGGGGACGACCGCGATCTTCAACTCCTGGCTCACACGGGACGTGCGGATCTCAGTCCCGCCGTCGGTGCTGATCCGCGTGCGCGGCCGGAAGCCCGACAACATCACCGCCAAGGACTTCATGCTCCAGATCCTGCGCCACCCCTACGTGAAGAACGGCCAGGCGATCGGGAAGATCGTGGAATACGCGGGCGACGCCGTGCAGGCGCTGTCCGTGGACGAGCGGGCCACGATGACCAACATGGCGGCCGAAGTGGGAGCGTTCACCGGAATCGTCCGGCCGGACGAACATGTCGTGGAGTTCCTTGCGCGTGAGCGGCACATGCCCTCGACGCAGGTTCGCCCCATGCTGGAGGGCCTCTACTCGGACGAGGGCGCGGAATACGAGACTATGCTCGAGTTCGACGCCGAGGACTTGCGGCCTATGGTGGCGCTGCCAGGAGATCCCGGAAACGGCCTGTTCATCGAGGAGCTGGGCGGACCGGTCAAGGTCGACATCGCCTACGCGGGCTCGTGTACCGCCGGCAAGAAGTCCGACATGGACATGTACGCCCGCGTCTTCAAGGGCGCGCTGGAGCGCGGCGAGCGGGTTCATCCCGAGGTGAAGTGTTTCATCCAGTGCGGCTCGCAGGAGGTCAAGCGTTACTGCGAAGAGAAGGGATACCTGGACGTGTTCGCCGGTGTGGGCGCGGTGTTCATCGAGCCGTCGTGCGGCGCGTGCATCAACGCCGGGCCCGGTGTTTCCTACGACCGGGAGACGGTGACCGTGAGCGCCATCAACCGCAACTTTCCCGGCCGGTCGGGCCCGGGGCAGCTCTATCTCGCGAGCCCGTATACGACTGCCGCGAGCGCTCTCGCCGGCTACATCACCGCCTGGGAGCCTGAGGCCGCCGGCCTTCTCCGGTAGCCGCTCCGCGCCGGGCTAGCGTCGCACCGCCTCCGGAGCGTACTGCTGCTCGGCCACCGCCGACGGGGAGGCAGGGACGCTCCGCAGGGCGGCGGCGGGATACACGGAACGCGCGTTCCACAATACCCACTCCCCGATCCCCACATCCTCCGCCGCGCGGATCTGCGCGCGGATCTCCTCAGGCGTGTAGCGCACGCGGAAGATCGAGAAGGCCTGCAGGTAGGGCCGGATGCGGGCCGCACGGTCGAGCCGCGCGTTGCGCCGCAGACCATCCTCCAGCGCGCGGCGCACCGTCGCGTAAGGAGACGCATTGGGATGGGCGATGCCGTATGCCCCTCGGCGGTAGTGGCTGGGATACACCATCGGCAACACGACATCCGCTAACGGCACGAGGTCGTCCCACGCCTGTCCGATGCCGAGATCTCCGTCCGCGCTCGCCGTGAGGCCGAAGAGATCGAGCGTGAAGGGCACACCGAGGGGCTGCGTCCGGTCTCGCATGAGCGCCACGTTCCGCCGCACGGCGTCGCGCTGTGACTCCTGACCTTTCCGCGCGGGAAACACGGCATTGTTCAACATCCGGCGCGGCTCATCGGGGAACCGCAGGTAGTCGAACTGAATCTCCTGGAATCCCAGCATGACGGCCTCGGCCGCGAGCTCCGCCGCGTACACCCAGACCGAGTCGTTGTAGCCATCCACCCAACGGGACCCGATCCGGTCCTCCCAGTACCCACCGCCCTTGTGCTGCACGGCCCAGCCGGGCTTGCGAATCGCGAGCAAGGGGTCCTTCGCCACCACGATGCGGGCGATGGGGTGAATCCCCCGGTCGTGGAGCATGACCAGCCGCTCTCGGACGTCCGCGGCCCGTATCCGCTCGTTGGCGCCGATCTCGATCGCTGTGGAGACGTTGGACCGGTAGGTCAGATAGCCGGTGTCGTCCTTCACGTCAATCACGAGCGCGTTGATTTCCGTCGTGTCCGCCAGCCGGACCAGGTCGTAAAACCGGCTCGACCCGAACGCCCACGCGTTTACATAGAGCGCCCGAACCTGAGCCGGAGGCTCTCCTGGCGGAGGCGGCGGAAGCGTGATGTGGCTTCCGCCAGGCAATCCGAGCGAGAGCTCCGCGAAGTAGTCCGGGCGCGCGCCGTGGTGGTCCAGGTCGAACACGCCCGCCGTAAGGGGAGCAGGCGTGCCGCGCGTCTGCCCGGACCCCGTTGGGCTCTGGGCCTGGGCAGCCGCAACGGTGATCAGCACCGAGAATAGACCGATCCCAGCCGATCCGACCACGTATCTCCTAAGACGCCGAGGGCGGCCGTTGGGGCCGCCCTATGGAATCAAGGGGGGCGCGAATATGCAACGCCCTAGTCCAAAGAGCAAGTCTGCAACCCACTGCCGGACAGACAGTTAGGTAGGAGCTACTGGATCCTGTTTAGCTCTACCCTTCGGTTGAGCGCCCGGCCGGCGGGGGTTCGGTTGTCCGCGACCGGCTGATCGGGGCCAAACCCGCGGGAGACCATCCGGTCCGGAGTGACTCCCTTGCTCGCGAGGTACGCGCGAACCGCGAATGCCCGCGCCTGAGACAGTTCCATGTTCCGCTGCCGCGTGCCGGTGGCATCGGTGTGACCACCGATCTCGATGCGCACGGACGGATTGGCCACGAGCGACGTCGCCACCTCGTCAAGGACCGGGAACGACTCGGGCGTCAGATCCGACCGGCCGCTACGAAAGTTCACGCCCCTGAGGACCACGGGACGTCTTGGCCCCTCCACGTTCTCGATCAGTGACCGCATGGCCGCCTGGACCTGGGTTGGGGCCGGGGCAGCCGGCGGCGGGGCCTGCGGTGCAGCCTGGACGACCTCACGCACCAGCGGACAGCCGAACGTATCCACCGGCTGACCGGCGGCGGTGTTGGGACAGCGGTCCTGTTGATCGAGCACGCCATCGCCGTCGGTGTCGCGCTGCACCGTGCAGCCGCGTGCGTCCACCTCCGTGTTCGTCGGAGTATCGGGACACTGATCGAGCCCGTCGAATACCTTGTCGCCGTCAGCGTCGGTAGGGCACCCGAAGCCGTCAACATTTGCCCCCCTCGGGGTGTCGGGGCAGCGATCGAGGCCGTCGAATACAGCGTCTCTATCCGCGTCGGTCGGGCAGCCGTTGGGGTCTGCCGTAGCCCCTTGAGGCGTGTCAGCGCACAAGTCCAGCCCGTCCAGCACGCTGTCTTTGTCCGTATCGGTCGGGCACCCTCGCTCGTCCACCAGGGCCCCACCGGGCGTGCCATCGCACGCGTCGAGGCCGTCGAACACACGGTCCCTGTCCTCGTCCGTGGGGCAGCCGTCGGTGTCCACGCGGGCACCTGAGGCCGTGTCGGGGCACCGGTCGCGCCGATTGGCTACTCGGTCGCCGTCCGCGTCCCTCGGCGGCCCGCCGAAGGCGAACACGGACAGCCCAATCCGCCCTCCGAAGTTGATCGTGCGGGCCCCGCCCGTCGCAGCAGGGAAGTACTCGGCGCGGCCCTCGCCGCGCAGAGCGGCTCGACCACCTAACGAGAGCCGCAGGCCCAGCACGCCGTGCGCGCCGTCGTCCTCCAGCACCAGCCCACCGCGGTAGTACTGCCGTTCGGCCCCGCCGCCGAAGTACAGAGCTGTCGTGCCGAAGACCGTTCCGTTGAGGAGGAGCGTTGCGCCGACGCGGGACACGCTGACGTCCGGACCGCTTCCCGCGAGCTTCGTCACAGTGTAGTCGCCGCCCGTTTCGAGGGCGAGAAAACGCGTGAGGAACAGACCGAGGCGCCCGCCGACACCGTAGTTGCTCGCGAGGTTGGTGGGCGAGCGGTCGAACTTGGTGAAGGAGCCAAACGTGCCGAGCTCCACCTGGCCGCCCTTCCCGGACTGGGCTACCCCGGGGCTGGTCGCGAGCGTCAACAGCAGGAGTCCGCCGGTGACGAACCGGCCCGAAGACGTGGGGTTCATGAGACAGGGAATGTACAACACTCGGGAGAGCCTGCCAGAGCGATTCTCCGCCAGCGGGCGCGTGTGACCCCGGCCACAGCGCGGGGAAGCCGCGCGGTTGGCGCCGGGGCCGACGGGTCCGTTAGCTTCTTGCTGTTCCCTGTCGCCGTCCGGCAACCGCACAACATGCGTGTGAGCATCCAGTATTGCGTCGTCTGAGGTTATGAACCACGGGCTGCCGGTCTGGCGGCCGAGATCCAGGCGACCTACACCGATGCGACGGTGAAGTTGATCGAGTCATCGGGCGGGCTGTTCGAGGTAACCGTGGACGGCAAGCTCGTTTTCTCCAAGAATGCCCTGGGACGGCACGCCGAGCC
>JACQHC010000110.1 GCA_016199245.1 Gemmatimonadota bacterium
CGCGCTCAGCGCGCCGAGGCGGCTCTGGGGGGCGATCGGGATCTCGTGGGAGCGAAGGAACGCGTGTCCACGCTGGAGGCCGAGAACCGGCAATTGGTCGCGCGGCTGGGCGGTGCCCGCGCGCGGCTCGAGGAATTGGTCAAGCGCCTGCAGTTTCTCGAGGAGCAGGTGGCCGTCGAGGATCAGGGACGATGACAGCCGGCCGCACGGTGGTGAAGGTCCGGATTGGCGGGGAGGAGTACACGCTCCGCTCCGATCGGCCCACCGACTACACGCAGGCCGTGGCCGACCACGTGGACCGAACGATGCGGGAGGTCCAGACCTCGGGCACGATCGTCGAATCGCACAAGGCCGCCATCCTGGCGGCGCTGGCGATCACCGATGAGCTGTTCCAGGCCCGGGCGTCGGAGCAGGAGATGGCTGAGCGGCTGCGGGGGCTTGCGGCCGAGATGGCTCGGTTGCTACCGCCCGCCAAACGCAGTTCCCGCGGCTCCGGCTCGATTGCAGCAGTGGACGAGGGCGGGTAGATTCGCACCGGGGCGCTGTTCAGCCGGCGCCTTCGGTCTGTCGCAGTGACCAATACGCGGTGCCGTGACGCGCTGAGCGCCGGCTGGCGCCGCCGTTGGAGATAGATGTATGGCTGGTGCTGCACTGTGGGCTGCTATCCTGGCCGTCGCCGGCGCCGCGGGAATCGCCGGGACGGTTTTTTATTTCCTCGGCCGTCGGAGTGAACGTCGCCTGGCGGAGGCCGGCGAGCGAACGGCGGGCCAACTGCTGGAGCGGGCGCGGCTGGAGGCGGATACCGCGAAGGCGGAAGCCCTGGTGGCGGCGAAGGCGGACGCGTTACAGGTGCGCGAGGCCGCCGAGCGGGAGATCGAGCGGCGGCGCGATGACATGCAGCGCGTTGAGCGACGCCTGGAGGAGCGGGAGGAGGGGCTCGAGCGCCGGGCGAGCGGGCTGGACGATCGCGAGCGCGTCATCAAGCGGCAGGATCAGGCCCTGTCCGAGCGGGAGAAACACGTCAAGCAGGGCGAGGACGAGCTGGCCCGCGTGCTGGCCGAGCAGCGGCACCGGCTGGAGCAAATCGGCGGCTTGTCTTCGGCCGATGCGAAGGCGGAGCTGGTCCGGGGCCTCACCGACGCGGCAAAGTCCGAGGCCGCAGCCACCGTTCGCGACATTCGAGAGGAGGCCAAACGCACCGCGGATCGCGAGGCCAAGAAGATCGTGACGATGGCCATTCAACGACTCGCCTCGGAGACCACGGCGGAGGCCACCGTATCGGCGGTGGTGCTGCCCAACGACGAGATGAAGGGACGGATCATCGGGCGCGAGGGCCGCAACATCCGGGCGTTCGAGACGGCGACCGGCGTGGACGTGATCATTGACGATACCCCGGACACCGTCATCGTCTCGTGCTTCGACCCCGTGCGTCGCGAGATCGCGCGGCTCGCCCTCAGCCAGCTGATCCAGGACGGCCGAATCCATCCCGGTCGGATCGAGGAGGTGGTCGGCAAGGTCGGACGGGACGTCGAGGCGGGAATCGTCGAAGCGGGCGAGCAGGCGGTGTACGATCTTGGCATCCACGGAATGCACACGGAGCTGGTGCGCCTCGTCGGGTGCATGAAGTACCGCACGTCGTACGGCCAGAACATGTACCACCATTCCAAGGAAGTGTCATGGCTCGCGGGTATCATGGCCGCCGAGCTGAAGCTGGACGTGCACCTGGCGAAACGCGGTGGCCTGCTGCACGACATCGGCAAGGTGCTGACGCACGAGCACGACGGCACGCACGTGGAGCTGGGCGTGGAAGCCGCCAAGAAATACGGCGAGCATCCCGTCGTGATCAACTGCATCGCGGCGCACCACGACGACGTGCCGCACGAATCGCCGATCTCGATGATCGTGCAGGCCGCCGATGCGGTCAGCGGGTCGCGCCCGGGGGCGCGGCGTGAGGCATTCGAGAGCTATGTGAAGCGCCTCACCCGGCTCGAGGAGATCGCGACCGCGTTCGCCGGCGTGGAAAAGGCGTTCGCGATTCAAGCGGGGCGGGAGGTCCGCATCGCGGTCGTGCCGGAGTCCGTGGACGACCGCCAGGCCGAGGAGCTGGCCGAACAGGTGGCGCGCAAGATCGAGAACGAGCTGCAATACCCGGGGCAGATCCGGGTGGTCGTGGTCCGCGAAACGAGAGCCGTGAACATTGCCCGCTAGAGTCATTGACGGAAACGACGTGGCGCGCACCATGCGTGCCGAGCTGGCCGGAGAGATCGAGGCGTTGCGACGCCGCGGGATCGTGCCGGGTCTCACGGTCGTGCTCGTGGGCGAGAATCCCGCGAGCCAGGTCTACGTGCGCATGAAGGGCAAGGCGTGCGAAGACGCCGGGATGAAGAGCGACACCATCCGGCTCCCGGCGGAAACGCCGGAAGCGGACCTGCTCGCGCTGATCGACCGGCTCAACGCCGACGCCACGGTGCACGGCATTCTGATGCAGTTGCCCCTGCCGAAACACATCAACGCGAATCGCGTGCTGCACCGTATCCGCCCGGACAAGGACGTGGATGGCTTCCATCCCGAGAACGTCGGGAAGGTGTCCGTGGGCGACCCGACCGGCTTTCGGCCGGCGACGCCGTACGGCGTGCAGCAACTGCTGGTGCGCTCCGGGGTCGAGACCAAGGGTGCGCACGCGGTGATCGTGGGGCGCTCCAACATCGTGGGCCGGCCCATGGCCTCGCTGCTGCTGCAGGACGGTCCCGGCGGCAACGCGACGGTCACCGTGTGCCACTCGCGCACGCGGGACCTGCCGGCGGTGACCCGGCTGGCGGACATCTTGATCGTGGCGATGGGCAAGGCGGAGTTCGTCACGGGAGACATGGTTCGGCCTGGCGCGGTGGTGATTGATGTGGGGGTGAACCGCGTGGAGGACCCCACGGCGCCCAAAGGCTACCGCCTGGTCGGCGACGTGGCGTACGAGGCTGCCAGAGAGGTCGCTGCGGCGATCACCCCCGTGCCCGGGGGCGTGGGTCCTATGACCATCACGATGCTCCTCTACAACACGGTGCAGGCCGCCAGACAGTGACTCCAGCCGGCCGGCCCGGGGCGGGCGGGGGCCGCGTGGCCCCGACGGACGGGGCCTGGAGCGTCAGCGACGTGACCCGCCGTGCCCGCGCATTGGTCGAAGCCGGATTCAACCGGCTGTGGGTGCGCGGCGAAGTGTCCGGCTTCAAAGCTTTTCAGAGCGGCCACTGGTACTTCACCCTGCGCGACGCCCAGGCACAGGTGCGCTGCGTCATGTGGCGCTCGGACAATCAACGCGCCACCAGCCCCGAGGAAGGCACGCAGGTGTACGTCGAAGCGTCGCCCACGGTCTGGGAGGAGCGCGGCGAGTTCCGGCTCACCGTGCGGCAGCTGCTTCCCACGGACGCGAGCGGCCTGTGGCAGTTGCGCCTCGAGCGCGCCCGGGCGGCGCTGGAACGGGACGGCCTGTTGGATCCCGCGCGGAAGCGACCGGTGCCGCCCTGGCCCGAGCGCGTGGCGGTGATCACGAGCGCCGACGGAGCGGCCGTGCACGACATCGTGTCCGTGCTGGCGCGGCGCTGGCCGCTCGCGGAGGTCCTGCTCATCCCCACGCGCGTCCAGGGTGAGGGGGCAGAGCTCGACGTGTTGGCGGCGCTCGGCGTCGCGAACCGGCTCCCGGTGGACGTAGCGATCGTGGGCCGCGGCGGCGGATCGCGCGAGGACCTGTGGGTGTTCAACAGCGAGCGCGTCGCCCGCGCCGTGGCGGCGCTGTCCGTTCCGGTGATTTCGGCTGTAGGGCATGAAACGGATGTCACGTTGACCGATCTCGTGGCGGACCTGCGGGCGGCGACCCCCTCGGCGGCAGCAGCAGCTGCGACACCCGATCGTGCCGCGGTGCTCCCATTGGTGGGTGGGCTGGCCCGGCGGCTGGCCCACGGTCTCGAGCGGCGGACGGAGCTGGGCCGTGAACGGCTGGCCCGGACCGGTGACCGGCTGGAAGCAACCATCCGTGAGCATACTCACCGCCGTTCGGCGCGCCTCGCGGAGCTGGCGGCGGCGCTTGACGCGCTGAGCCCGCTGCGCGTGCTGGAGCGCGGCTACGCCGTGGCGCGCGACGACGACGGCCGCGTGCTGAAGCGTATCGCGGAGTTCCCGCCGGGCCGACACTTTCGCCTCACGGTGTCGGATGGGGACGTAGGCGCCCGCGCGGAGGGGCGTCCCGCGTGACCAACGTGTCCTTCCGCGAGGAGCTCGACCGCCTGGAGGCCATCGTTCGCTCACTGGAGCGGGACGATTTGGATCTCGACCGGGCGCTGGAGCTGTTCCAGGAGGGCGTGACGCGGCTGCGCGCGGCCCGCGAACTGCTCGAGCAATCCGAGCTCACCGTCCGCCGGGTCCTGGAGGCCGCTGACGGAACCATCCGCTCTGAGCCCGTCGACCGCTGAGCTGGCGGCGTTTCTGGCGGACACGCGGCGCCTGGTGGATGAGGCCCTCGCCGCGTTGGCGCGGCGCGCCGAGCACGAGTATGGCTCGCCGTTGGGCGCAGCCATTGCGTACGCGCTCGACTCGCCCGGAAAACGTCTGCGTCCGGCACTGCTCATCGGCACGTACCGCGCCCTGGGTGGCTGCGGCACGATCGCGCAAATCGCCGCAGCGGTCGAAGTGGTGCACAGCTACTCGCTCGTCCACGACGACCTGCCGTGCATGGACGACGAC
>JACQHC010000108.1 GCA_016199245.1 Gemmatimonadota bacterium
AATCCCAAGGCGCCGCCGGGGTCCATCGAGCGGCAGACGGAGCTGGCGCTCGCCAACGTCGCGGCCATTCTGGAGGCGGCAGGCAGCGGCCTGGATCGCGTCCTCCAGATGACGATTTACGTGTCCGACATCGAGTTGTGGGGCGCCGTGAACGCGGTGTACGCCCGCGTTATGGGCCAGCACCGGCCTGCGCGGGCAGTGGTGCCGGTGAAAGACCTGCATTACGGGTATCAGATCGAGGTTCAAGCGATAGCGGTGACAGGCCGCCCGAAAACAAGGCGTATCAGAGGTGAGAAGTGAGAGGCGGAAGGTCAGAAAGGGGAGAGGTGAGAGCATGATAGCCAACTGGATTCCGCGGGTCGCGTTGCTCGGCGGCGTTGTGCTGAGCGCCGTGCAGGAGTTGCCCGCTCAGGCGGTTCTGCGGCCCCTGGCTGGCGATTCCGTGCTGCCCATCGGGACCGTGAAGGGCGAGCGCGCCAACCGGATCGTCATTCGCGGCGCCACGATCCTGAGCGGGCGGGGCACGCCCAACTCGCCCCGCGCCATGCCGCCCGAGGGTCCCGTGGACGTGGTGATCGAAGGCAACACCATCGTGGACATGGTGCTCATGGACCCGGTCAACCTGGCTGGTGCGGGGCGCAACTTCCAGCGTCCCACCGGCGACCGGATCATCGACGCCACGGGCATGTTCCTCATGCCGGGCCTGGTGGAGATGCATGCGCACCTGCCGCGCAATGGCGGCGACCTCGGCGCGCAGGCCCTGGAGTACAGCTACCGCCTGTACCTCGGCCACGGTGTGACGACCATCCGCGACGCCGGAACAGGCGCCGGGCTCAAGACGATGACGGAGCAACGGCGCCTGAGCGGCGTCAACCAGATCGTGGCACCGAGACTGGTGCTGTGTCAGCGCTGGCCACTTCCGTTGAGGGAATGGGACGAAGGCAACACGCCGGAAAAAGCCCGCGTCATGGTCCGGTCGTTCAAGGAGCAGGGCGCCGACTGCGTGAAGGTCAGTAAGAGTCCCGGCCACTACCCGGATGTGCTTGAAGCCATCGCCGCGGAAGCGAAAACGCTCGGCATGTTCGTGATGGTGGACCTCAAAGTGTCCGAGACGGACGCCGTGGTCGCGTCGAACGCCGGTGTGCGGAGCATCGAGCACTGGTACGGGGTCCCGGACGCGGCGCTCATGGGGACGCAGAGCTTTCCGGCGGACTACAACTATTGGGACGAGTTGGATCGGTTCCGCTGGGCTGGGCGCTTGTGGCAGGAAGCCGATCAGTATCCCGAGCGGCTGAGCAAGGTCATTGACCTCATGATCGCGAACGGCACGAACTGGAACGTCACGTTTGTGCCGTACGAAAAGAACCGGGACGTGGCGCGCGGAGTGACGCAGCCGTGGCGCGAGACCCTGGTTCACCCGGTGATGGTCGAGGCCGGACCGGACTCCACCGTGCACGGGTCCTACCACCGGGAATGGAAGACCTCTGACGAGATCGCGTGGAAGAGGAACTTCCAGATCTGGATGCGGTGGGCCCTGGAGTTCCATCGGCGCGGCGGCATGCTCACTGCCGGCAGCGATGAGGGCGAGGTCGGTGGCATCCAGATGATCCGCGAGCTGGAGCTGCTCCAGGAGGCCGGCATCCACCCGATCGACGTGATCAAGGTGGCCACCACGAACGCCGCGCATGTGTTGGGCTGGGACCGCCACTGCGGCGTACGCGTGGGATGCGTGGCGGACCTGGCCGTCGTGAATGGGAACCCGATCGACAACTTCAAGGTGTTGTACGGCCGTGGCTACGGCTTCGCCGGCATCGTACCGCGCGACGAGCGCCCGCGACACGGCGGCGTGACGTGGACGATCAAGGACGGCGTGGTGTACGACGCTCAGGCGCTGTTGCGCGAGGCCGAATGGTACGTGGCGCAGGAGAAGCGGCGGGTGGAGCGGATGGCGTCGAACGGGGAGAAATGAGGGGAGGCAGCGGCATGAGCGGCATAAGCGGCATAGGTGGCAAGTCGGCGACACCCCTGCCGCCGACGCCGCTCATGCCGCTTCTGCCGCCATGACCTTTCCCGTCGCCCTGATCGTCGAAGTCCCCTCCGCGGGCCGAGTCTCCGCCTTACTCCTCAACCCCCCCTCCGCCCGCCTGCTCTACGTTCTCGCGCACGGCGCAGGAGCGGGCATGCGGCATCCGTTTCTCGAAGGCATTGCCGAGGCGCTCGCGGCTCGTGATGTCGCGACGTTTCGATACCAGTTTCCCTACATGGAGGCGAAGCGCCGCTCGCCGGATCGTCCGGACGTGGCCCAGGCAACCGTGCGTGCCGCCGTGGAGGCCGCGCGGGAGGCCGCTCCGGATCTGCCGCTCATTGCCGGGGGAAAGTCGTTCGGCGGCCGGATGACGTCACAGGCCGCGGCCGCAGCTTCGCTCTCCGGTGTGCGAGGTATCGCGTTCCTCGGGTTCCCCCTCCATCCGCCGAAGCGGCCGGGCACCGCGCGTTCAGAGCACCTAGACAGGGTCTCCGTTCCGATGTTGTTCCTTCAGGGGTCGCGGGACGATCTGGCTGACCGGACACTGATGCAGGAGGTCACGCAGCGGCTGGGATCCCGAGCGACGCTGCACGTGGTGGAGGGCGCGGATCACTCCTTCAAGCTTCCCAAGGCAGCGGGCCGCAGCGGCCCTGCGGCGTGGGACGAGCTTGCCGGTGTGATCGCACGCTGGGCAGGCGGACTGGTTTCCTCCTAGCGGGTGTGGACTTTGTGGAGGACGCTCAGCAGCTGGCTCAGCTCGAACGGTTTCGTCACGAGCTCGGCCCCGAAAGACCCAATTGTGCGCGCAACGTCGGGCGTGACGTGGCCGGTGATCACCACCACGGGCACGCTGGCCAACCGCGCGTCGCCTCTCAGGGTCCGGAGAATCTCCTCTCCGCCCGGTCCGGGCGTATGCCAGTCCATGAGGATGATGTCCGGCCGCCGGCGCCCGGCGAGCGCGACCCCTTCGTCGCCGCGCGCGGCCGCGATACAGGCGTACCTGGTGCGCCGCAGGGCACGCGTCACGGCGCTGCGGAGCGCCGGGTCGTCCTCGATGAGCAGAGTCACCGTCCGGCGCGGGAGCGCCGCGATACGCGCGGCCTCCGCCAGCAGCGCGTCGGGATCGCCGAGTACCCAGCCGTCCGCGCCGGCGTCGTCGGCGGTCGTGGCGTCGCCAGCGGGCCCGACGAGCAGGAGTGGCAGGTCGGCGTGCTCGGGGACCTGTCGCACCTGCTGCACGAACTCGAGTCCGTGCATGTCGGCCAGTTCCGTCGCGACGACGACGAGGTGGACCGGCTCACCCGCCAGCAGCGAGAGTGCGTCGGCCCCCTGTGCCGCCTGCTCGACCTGCCAGCCACCCGCCTCGAACGCCATGCGCCAGAGCTGGTGCCGGTCGGCTTCCCGCTCGACGAGGAGCAGGCGGCGGCCCGCGGGCGGGCCAGCCTCGGTTCGCGCCGCGGTCTCGCCGCGCGTGACCAGCTTGAGCCGTACGTAGAACCGGGATCCTTGGCCTTCCGTGCTCGCGGCCCACAATTCCCCGCCCAGATGCCGCACGATGGTGCGGCTGATGGTGAGGCCGAGCCCGGCGCCCCCGTGGGCCCGCGTCGCCGCTGGTTCCAGCTGATGGAACCGCTCGAAGATCCGCTCCAGCTCCGCGGCAGGGATGCCCGGGCCCTGGTCGGATACCTCCACCAGCGCCGCGTCATCTTCTCGCCACCACCTGAGGCCGACGGGCGCATCCGTGGGAGAGAACTTGATGGCGTTGGACAGCAGGTTGATGAACACCTGCTCCAGGCGGTCGGGGTCCGCCACGACGTAGATCGTGGGCGGCGACTCCGCAAGCTCCAGGCGCACGCCGCGCCCATCGGCGAACGCGCGGACCGCATTGATGGCGCGATCGGCGGTTTCGGCGAGCGACACGGGCATCATGCGCGCTACCAGCCGGCCGCTCTCGATGCGTGACAGATCGAGCAGGTCGTCCACCAGGCGGATCAGGCGATCGAGGTTCCGCAGGGCGATGTCGAGCAGGCCGGCCATCTGATCGGCGACGGCCCCGGCCACGCCCTGCTTGATCAGGGCAAGTGACGTCTTGACCGACGTGAGCGGCGTGCGGAGCTCGTGACTCACGATCGAGACGAACTCGCTCTTGGCCGCTTCCGCTTCCGCTTCCCGGGTCACGTCCCGAAACAGCACGAGGTGTCCCAGGGCCTCTCCGTCGCTCCCGAGGACCGGGGCGACGGTCCGCTGGCAGGTGATGCGCGTGGGAAACAGGAACTCCACGCGATCCCGGAGCGTCGCGGCGCCGCGTTCCAGCGCCGCCCGTTGCGGCTCGAGCATCGCGGGGGACGCCAGCGCGCCCGCCAGAATGCGGTACACCTGTTCTACGGCGGCCCCTGCCAGCACTTCCCGGGGCAGGCCGAGCAGGCGGGCCATCGCGCCGTTGGCGTGCTCCACCGTGCCACCACTGACCATCAGGACGGCCGCGTCGCTGGCGTCGATCAGCGCGGCCAGGCGCGTGCGCTCCAGCACCGCCCGCGCCTTCTCCTCGGCCAATCGCTCACGCTGGTGTTCGACCGTGGCGAACAGCTTGGAGTGTCGCAGAGACGATTCGATCTGCTGTCCCAGGAGCTCGGCGAAGTCGAGATCGTCGGCGCTGTAGTGTCCCGGAGCCGGCCGGCCCAGGTCCAGCGTCCCGATGACCACGCCCTCTACGCGCAACGGAACGATGATGACGGACACGCTCTGCTCGCCAACCGCGCGAAGGTCGTCCGTGGCCTCGAGTTGATCGACGCATACGGCGCGGCCGCTCTGAATGACCTGGCCCGGCAACCCATGATCCAGCGGGAACTCCGCCTGCTGCTCGATGAACCCACCGCGCTCGCCGTCATACAGCGTGTGGAGGTAGTAGCGCCTGCGGTCCTCCGATACGAGCAGGACACTGGCCCGCCGGAACGGCAGCACGCGACTCAGTTTGAGTATCGCGCTCTGAAAGATCTCCCGGAGGTTGTAGGTGGTGTTGATGAGCGAGGCCAGCTCACCCACCACCATGAGGCGTTCGGCGGCGGCGCCGGACCGTTCAGTCACGCCCCCGACCTCCGAGGTGCACCGCTGTCATGAGTGAAGTCATGAGCCCGCAGGGCGGTACAGCTCGCGAATGCGGGAGGCGAGCTGGGCCGGATCGAATGGTTTCGAGATCGCGCCGAGCGCGCCGGCGGCGCGCGCGTGGTCATCCCCGGTCTGCTGGCGCGCAGTCAGGAAAATGACGGGGGTGGCCGTCGTGGCCCGATCCTCCTTGAGCCGACGGCACACCTCGTAGCCGTCCATCCCCGGCATCATCACATCCACGATGACCAGGTCGGGCCGCAGCGTGCGCACGGCCTCGATCCCGGACGCGCCATCCGGAAAGGCCGCCACGTCCCATGCCGCGGCGGTCCGGAGTGTGAGGGTGATCAACATCCGCAGGTCGGCGTCGTCGTCAATCAGCACGACGCGAAAGGGCTCAGACAATGAGGACTCCCGCACGAGCAGCACGCGCGTGCATGGTGAGCGGCCCCCCCGCCGCCGCGGCGGCGCGGTGCCGGGTGGCGTGGAGAATACCTCCGGACGAGCGCGGAGGAAACCTTCGCGGTGGAGCGTTTGAGTACCGCCCGGTATCTTGGTTTACCCGCGCTTCCGTCACCCGCGCGGCGGGTCCGGGGCTGCGTGTGGCGGTGACCCTTTCCATCAGCATCGGGCGGCCGGGGGCATGACGGACCTGCGGAACTGGTATCTCGAACGTCTGTGGACCTGGGTCCGATCGCTGGAGAGCGCTCGAGCGGCATGGCTCGGTGGCGATCCCGCGGCCGTCGCCGATATCCGCCGCATCGCTCACTCGCTTCGCGGGTCGGGCGCCTCGTTCGGGTTCCCCGACATCACGGCGACGGCAGCCGCCCTCGAAGAGGCCGAGTCGCCTGACCTGGCGGCGCGGACGGACACGCTCCTCGGTACGCTGCGGGACGCGGCGGCGGGTCGGCAGGGCGCGGCGGCCCGGATCCTCTTGATCGCCGGTGATACGGAGACGGCCGATGCCGCCCGAGCGGCCGGCGAACGCCTGGGCCGGGACCTCGTCGCCGTTCCATCCGGGGCCGGGTGCGCTCAGGCAGTGGAAGAAGCGCACGGGGACCTGATCGTATTGGATTTGGTGCTGCCCGGCGGCGACGGGCGCACACTGCTGGCCGGCTTCCGCGACCATCCCGAACTGGCGTCACTTCCGGTAATCGTGGTCGCGCCGCGGCTGGGGGATGCACCGCGGCGGGAATGCCTGGCCCTGGGCGCCGACGACTACCTCGAGAAACCGGTTACACCGGACGTACTGGCCGGTGCTATCTCGGCCGCGCTGGTGCGCGCGGAGGGGCGCCGCGGCCAGGCCGACCGGGATCCCGTGACGGGCGTGTGGAACCGGGCCGCAATCGCGCAGTCGTTTCAGCGCCTGGCAGATGCCCGTCCGCTGACGCTGGCCATCCTCGATCTGGACGACCTCGAAGCGCTCAACGCCGCCCGCGGCTTCGAGGTCGGGAACGAGGTCATGCGCCGTGCGGCGACCGTGGTGCAGGGGACGCTGCGCGAGCACGACGTGATGGCCCGCCTGCGCGGGGATGAGTTCGCGATTCTGCTGCCACGAACGTCCGCCGCCGAGGCGGCGACCCTCCTGGAGCAGGCGCAGGCGCACCTGGCCCGGACGCCGGTCCTTGCGGCGCCGGAGTTCCACGTCGGGTTTTGCGCGGGCGTCGCGGCCGCCAAACCCGGTGCCTCGCTCGAGGACGCCACGACCGACGCCGAACGAGCCCTCTACTGGGCCAAGCGCCGCGGGCCGGGATCCGTGGTGTCCTCGGAGCAACGCGCGCCCGCCGCCGCGCGCACCGTCGTCCTCGCCGAGGACGACCCGGTGACGGCCACGCTGGTCAAACATCGGCTGCAGCGCGAAGGATTCGAGGTCCGCCACTTCCAGGATGGGACCAGCGCGCTCGCCGCCGCGGACGATGACGTGGCACTGTTCATACTGGACGTCAAGATGCCGGGGCTCGATGGGTTCACGCTCTTGCGCCAGCTGCGCGCCAACCCCCGCGCCGCCTCGGTGCCGGTGCTGATGCTCACGGCGATGGGGCGCGAGGAAGACATCGTGCGCGGGTTCGCGCTCGGCGCCAGCGACTACGTGACCAAGCCGTTCTCGCCGGCCGAGCTGCTGGCCCGCATCCGCCGGCTGCTCAAGTGATCGCTGGTTCCCGAGCGCTGCGCCGCGGCGCCGCATGACCGTCACCGCCCTGGCGGCCGTACCGCTGCAGGTGCCGTCGCGGGTCGATCTGGTGCTGCGCCAGCCCGTGCTGCTGCTGCTGGCAGTCGGCGTCGGCGTCCTGATGGTGTTCGCTGTTGCGCTCGGCGTTTCCGTGGTGCTGCTGCGGATCCGGAACACCCGTACGGCTCGCCGCTGGGCCCGGCTCGAAGCCAAGTGGCAGGCAGTGATTCTGGATGGGCTGGCGGAGGAAGCGGCCCCGGCCGCCGTCTGGCGCCTGGTGGGGCCGGATGAAGAACTCCAGTTCGTCGACTACCTCCTACGCTATGCGCGCCGGCTCAAGGGAGCGGAGCGCGAGATCGTGCGCGAGCTGGCGCAGCCGTACCTGCCGCGGATTGCCGCCCGGGTCCGCCATGAAGACGCCGACCGCCGGGCCCGGGCCGTCTACACCATCGGCCAGCTCGGCCTGCCACGGTACGTGGATCTGGTGACCCAGGCGCTCGACGACGACGCGCCGCTCGTGGCCATGATCGCGGCGCTGGCGCTGCTTCAGCGGGGCCTGATCGACCGCGTTGACGCCGTGCTCGCGCGGCTACACCGGTTCGTCAACTGGGATCCCAATCTGCTCGCCTCCATGCTGGCATCCGTGGGGCAGGGCGTGGCAGCGGCCCTGCGACGGGCCCTGGGGGACGGCACGGTGCCATCCACGGTGCGGCGTATCGCAGCGACGTCCTTGCGCTACCTCAACGATGTGCTCGCTGCGGACGTGGCGGCCCAGTTGTGCCACGACGAGTCCGACCCCGAACTGGTGGCCGCCTGTCTCCGCGTGCTGGCAGCGGTGGGGCGCCCCGAGCACCTGTCGGTTGTGCGTCGCCTCATGGGGTCGGAGAACTTCGTGGTGCGCGCCGCGGCGGCCTCGGCGCTCGGGACGCTGGGCGGTCCGGCCGATCTCGCCGTGCTGCGGCAGGCCTACGAGGACGATTCGCGCTGGGTGGCGATCCATGCCGCCCGGGCCCTGCGCCAGGCGGGAGAGATTGAGGTGCTGCAATCGCTGGCCGCCTCGCATCGGACGCGCGGTTCACTCGCCATGCAGGTGCTCACGGAGACCGAGCGATGACGGGCGTCGTCGTATTCGCGATCACGGCCTTCAATTACGTGGTGATCACCTACTTCGTGCTGCTGAACACCGTCTACCTGATCACCAGCCTCATCGCCTTCCGAGAAATCCGCCGGTACATCCGGCGACTCAAGTCGCTCGATATCGGCGAGTTCCTCCTGTCCGCCGGTGTGCCGCCGATCACGGTCATCATGCCGGCCTACAACGAGGAGGCGACCTGCGTCGAATCCACGCGCTCGCTCCTCACGCTCAACTACGCCAACTTCGAAATCGTCGTGGTGAACGACGGATCGCGTGACGATACTCTGGCGCGGCTGACCCAGGCGTTCGACCTGGTGCCGGCCGCCCGCCTTCCCACGGCGGACATCGCCACGGCCCCGGTCCGGCGCGTGTACCAGAGCCGGCGGTTTCTCTCGCTCTGGGTTATCGACAAGGAGAACGGCGGCAAGGCGGACGCCCTCAATACGGGGCTCAACCACTGCCAGACGCCGCTATTCTGCGCCATGGACGCGGACAGCTTGCTCGAGCGCGACGCGCTGACGCGCATCGTGCGGCCATTCCTGGAGAACGGCGACACGATCGCCGCTGGCGGCATCATCCGCATCGCCAACGGGTGCCAGGTGGAAGCGGGCGTCGTGACCGATGTGCGGCTACCCCGCAAGCTGCTGCCGGGGTTTCAGGCGCTGGAGTATCTCCGCGCGTTTCTCGCGGGCCGCATGGGATGGGCAGCGTTCGACGCGACCCTCATCATCTCCGGTGCCTTCGGCCTGTTCCGCCGGTCGATTGTCGTGGACGCCGGCGGCTATGCCACGGCGCGGACGTCCGGTGCCACGGTCGGGGAGGACATGGAGCTTGTGGTGCGGCTCCACCGGCACGCGCGCGAGCGCGGCATCCCGTACCGCATCAGCTTCGTGCCCGATCCCGTGGCGTGGACCGAGTGCCCCGAGACGCTCACGGTGCTGGCCCGCCAGCGCGATCGCTGGCAGCGCGGCATGGCCGAGAGCCTCATACGCCATCGCACCATGTTGTTCAACCGCCGCTACGGCCGGATTGGCCTGCTGGCTTTTCCGTACTTCTACATCTTCGAGACGTTCGGGCCGCTGATTGAGATCGGCGGCTACGCGACGTTCGTCACGGCCATCCTGCTGGGACAGGCCTCGATGCTGTTCGTGGTGGCGTTCTTCGCAGTGGCGTTTGTCTTCGGCATGGTCCTGTCGGTCGCGGCCGTGGGGCTGGAGGAGTTGGGATTCCGGCGCTATCCCCGTCTGGGGGACCTGGTGCGGCTGTTCGGACTCGCGGTGCTGGAGAACCTGGGCTATCGCCAGCTCACCAGCTGGTGGCGGTTCCGCGGCCTGGTGTCCGCCCTGCGGCGCAAGACCGGGTGGGGCGACATGGCGCGGAGAGGCTTCCCGGTGGAAGCGGCCCGGTCCAGGTAGTACCGCAGGCCGGCGTTAGAACCGCCACGATCCCACGAGTCCCAGGGCCCGGTACTGATAGTCGGCGCTGGCCGCGACGCTCTGGATGCCGGCGCTGGCGTACGTGCCGGAGATGCCCAGTTCGCGTCCCGGCAGGATGGTCAGTCCGGCGTGCGCGAACGCGCGGAAGGCGCCCTTCACCGACGTGCCCCGACCTGCCTGCTGCAGGCCGGGTGCGACGTCCGCGTGCAGGCTCCAGCGCCCGTAGCGCCGGAGCCAGCGGGTCGTGATTTCGGCCAGTCCGTAGAAGTCCGGATCGAAATAGCCGTCAGCGAGATTCTTCTCGAACCACAGCGACCGGAGACTCACGCCCACGGTCCACGGTCCCGCGAGCCGCCGTGACACCACGAGACGGCCCGCCAGACGCCGGTTGGACTCAGACCCGTGGAACACCGCCCGTGACACGTTCCCGCCCACGCTCCATGGCGGGGCAGGGGCGTAGCGCGCCGCCAGCGCGACTTCATTGACGGCGATCCGGTTGGCGATCAGGGCCGCCGTCTCATCGATGGCGTTGCGCGAGGCGCCAAGCGTCACGCCGATCGGGTAGCGCCCGGGCGACGCGACCTCGACACGAGCCGTACCGATGGGGTCGGTGCCGGCGCTGCCCCCGCTCGCCCCCGCGCCCAGCGCGGCATTCCATCCGGGCTCGATCTGGCCCCAGACGGTCACGATGGCGCCGCCGGCGCTGCGTTCGAGCGGCGCCGCCCCCCCTCGATCCGCGCCACGCCGATAGGCCTCGCCGCGGACCTCCGCCCGCGGGTGCGGGCGCCACGCCCCGCGCACGGCCAGCGTGAACATGCGATTGCCGTCCGAGTCGTTTTCATACAGGAGCGACATGCCGGTGCGCGGCGCCACGGCGCTGCGGATCCACGACATCTCGGTTCGGGCCTCCTTGTTGCTCGGCTCGAGCGCGATGGCCTGTTGGATGACGGTGAGTGCCGCGGCCTCGCGTCCCTGCCAGCGCAGCGTTTGCGCCAGCCCCACGCGGGCGCCGACGTCCGCCGGCACCACCGTCAGCGCGTGGCGCCACCGCGCCTCCGCCGTGATCAGGTCTCCACGCCACGCCGTGGCCCGGGCCCGCCCCCGAAGGGCCTCGAGATGCGAGGGATTCCGTTCCAGGAGTCCGGCGTACAGCGCGTTCGCCGAGTCCAGTCGCCCGGACCAGAGCAAGAGCTGCCCCAGGCCGAGCAGCGCGGCCTCGTCCGCTGGATCGGCGCCGAGCAGGCTGTCGTAGATCGCGGCGGCCGCATCGTACCGGGCCGAGTAGGTCAGCAGCCGGGCGTGCTCGCGATGGGCGCGCGGATCGTCCGGCGTGATGGCGATGATCAGCTCGTTCGTGGCGAGCGCCGCGCCGAGCTCCCCGGCCCAGGACTCGAACTCCACCCGCGCCCGCAGCGCCGCGACATACGTGGGGTGGCTCGCCAGCACTTCGTCGAGTTCCGCGATCGCGACGCGAAGGTCGCCGCGCCACGCCAGGATCCGGGCGCGATCGACCGTTGCCTCCACGTTGTCCGGCGCGATCCGCAGCAGGTGATCGAACAGCGCGACGCTCTCGGCATACCGGCCGTCCCAGCCCCGCATCAGGGCCAGACGGTGAAGCGCCCGCTGATCCGTTGAGTCCGCCGCCAGTCGCGCGCTGTACAGCCGCTCCGCCTGGATAAGATCGCCGCGGCGCCAGGCCTCATCCGCCGAGGTTTGCGCCCGGGCGGTGGTGCCCAGCAACGACAACAGGGAGCCACACCCCAGCACGCGTCGAACCGACCGACGCGTCACCGTGCGTGTTCCGTCGCGTGCCACGGCGGCGCGAGCTCGCGGAAGGTGGATCGCAACACAGCGAACACGGGACGACGACGGGCCCGCCAGCGGGGCACCTCCCAGCCGCGCCATGAGAACCGTTCCACGGCGGATCCTGGATCAGGCCACGTGCGCCAGTTCCCCGCCTGATCCCGCACGGCCACCACGATCCCGATGGCGTCCACCGCCTGGGTGCCGAACGTGCCGTCCGCCGCGATGGCGCCCTGGAGCACGCGCCGCTCGCTGGGATCGGTGACATTGAGCAACGCCCATGGGATCCGGACCTCAAAGATGCCCTGCTCCGGCAGGACCTCCCAGTTGCCGTCCGGCGGCGGGCCGGGGCGGAGCACGCCGCGATCGTAGCCCACCGCAGCATACTCCGTGTGGTCCCGGCCGAACCGGGGGCGGTTGGTCACCACGCGCAGCGAATCGAACCAGCCGTCGTCGTTGGGCTCGGTCAGGTAGGGTGACCCATAGCGTTGCTCGAACCGGCCGTACCACAGTCCTGGCGGCACGTTGTCCGTGACCGGTCGCGTGCGCAGGCGCGTACCGCCCGGCAGATCCTGCCGCACGGGCTCGATGCGGAACGGATTGGACGCAGGATCCGCGAGCACGCGGGCTTCCTCGCCGGTCCACACCAGCGCCAGCTCGATGCCGACGGGAAGGCGCGGCCCCATCTGACCCGGCCAGCGGAAGTCTCCGGCGCGCGGCTCGATGATGTCGAACCCGGCGTAGAGCGCCGCGGCCGGTGGTGCGGCTCCCCGCTCGAACGCGAGCCAGAGATACGCGGCGTCCGCCGCCGCCCGCACGCGCGCGCCATCGGCGCTGGCGTAGAGTGGCGCGATGTCGCGCCACGCTGCCCGCCGCTCCGTCACGGTGACGCCCGTGACCGCCGGCTCCGGCTCCAGCGCCATGATGCCGTACAGCTGCTCCGGGTCCAGCCGGTTGAGCCAGAGCCGGTTGCGCTCGGCCGGAAGCTCGAAGTCCATGACCAGCCAGTTCCGTTTGAACCACTCGTCAATCCAGGCGAACACAATGCCACCGGCCGCGCCGGCCGCGGCGATCTCGCGTGTCAGGCGAGCGTTGACGGCCGCCATCGATGCTTCGGTGTGGCCGCCGTGATGCCATCCCTGCGGCTGGAGGTGGGCAATCCCCGCGCTCGCCGGCACGCCGTACTCGGCGATGACCACCGGCATGCCGGCGTGATGGGCCGTGAGTGCCTGGAGATAGCCATAGTAGTTCGATGGTCCTTCCGGGGACCGCGCGGCCGCGTATCCCGAGTCGAGCACCATGAAGTCGGGATAGTACGGGTACGCGTGATACGCGGCGAATACGCCAGCGGGAAATGCCGCCGTGGGCACGAGCAACGAGGCGTCGAGTCCGGCCGCATCGTTGTCATACTCGCGCGGCGCCCGGGCGACGTACTCGCCGCGGGAACGGCGGATGGCGACCTCTTCGTCGGCGGTCGTCTCGGTTGGGTGGTGCAGCGGATCGAGCGTGGGCCAGTTGGTGTAGGCCACCGGCCGCTGCGCGCGGTACGTGTCCGTTTCGTACGCGATCAGCTGTTCGAGCGCGCGCGTCATCCAGACATCGGCTGCCGTCCCGCTGGCGATGGACAGGAACCGCCCGGTCCAGCTGGCGGTATCGGGGTGCTGCCGGTTGAACGCGATGATGGACGCCGGTTCCCATTCCCGACCAATGATATAGGCCAGCGTCCAGCGCGACACGTCCGCCGTGTAACGACCCGACGCGTGACCGGGGCGCGGCGGCAGGTCCGCCCGGCCGTGCAACAGATCGACGACGCGCCGCATCTCCCCGAAGAAGTCTGCCTTCCAGACGGGTTCATCATAGTCGTCGCGGGGTGGCAGTTCCGTCCACACGCCGTGGACCAGCCAGAGCGGCCGGTCGGGATGGCTGGTGTTGTACGCCTCGATGGCCCCGTAGAAGTGCGGCGGATGAGTGGTGTACACCCGCACGACATTGGCGTCCATCTCGCCCATCTCGCCGATCCACAGGGAGTAGGTAGCCGAATCCGGGAACTCACTGGGGAATCTCCCGGGGAGCGCCGCGCCAAGGTTGATGCCCTTCAGATAGAACGGTTGCCAGCCTTGAGCGGTGCGGACGTCGAAATGGTTGCCGTGCGTGCGCGCGGGGTATTCGGTGCTGTCGGGCAGGACAAGCGGCGGACGCGGCGCCGGACCCGCGGCCGCGGGAAGGCGCCCCAGGTAGTCACGGGCCTCAGCGTTTGCGGGATCCAGCGCTTGCACTCGCAGGAACATCTCGCGCACCGCCGTCAGATCCTGCGCGCGCCACGCGAGCAGCCCAAGACCCACGAGTGCATCAACGGTGCTGGAATCCGTGGCCAACGCCGCCCGGAACCAGCGGGTGGCCTCGGCCCGGTCATTCAGCCGAAGTGCGACGTACCCCAGACCGACCGCCGCGCCCACGTGGTTCTGACACCGCGCGGCGGCCCGTTGAAAGTGCGTGCGCGCCGCGGCCATG
The DNA here is from genome assembly GCA_016199245.1 of Gemmatimonadota bacterium. Taxonomy (GTDB): domain Bacteria; phylum Gemmatimonadota; class Gemmatimonadetes; order Gemmatimonadales; family GWC2-71-9; genus JACQHC01. The sequence goes on from JACQHC010000108.1 coordinate 14,184, forward strand.
GCATCGGCCCGGTACTGATCCCAGCCGGCAGCAAGATCCGCCTGTGCCGCATCCGGGCAGCCTGCCTGCGGCCAGAGTCGGGCCGGCGTTCCCGCCAGCGCCCCGCACGCGGCGACCCACGCGAACCGTCGCATCGCGCGACGCCGGTCAGTCACGAAACCGACGGAGTGCGACGAAGGCCGACGTAAGCCGACGGGGGACCGGTCAACCTACGTCGGCCATCGTCGGCATCCGTCGGCCATCATCGCCCTTGAGCAGTTCAGCTGTCGTAGTACAGATGGAACTCGTGCGGATGTGGCCGTTGCCGCATCGGGCTCACCTCGTTCTCCATCTTGTACTCGATCCACGTATCGATCAGGTCCTCCGTGAACACTCCGCCCTTGGTGAGGAACGCGTGGTCCTTCTCGAGCGCCTCCAGCGCTTCCTCGAGCGCACCAGGCGTGTGCCGGTACTTCTCCAGCTCCTTCGGCGTCATGTCGTAGATATCCCGGTCCAGCGGCTTGCCCGGATCCGTCTTGTTCTGGATCCCGTCCAGCATGGCCATCAACATGGCCGAGAACGTGAGGTACGGGTTGCAGCTCGGGTCGGGGCAGCGGAACTCGGCCCGCTTGGCCTTGGGGCTCTCCGAGTACATCGGAATGCGCACGGCGGCCGAGCGGTTCCGCGCCGACATCACGAGGTTGATCGGCGCCTCGAAGCCGGGCACGAGCCGGCGGTAGGAATTGGTGGTCGGCGCGGCGAACGCGAGGATAGCGGGGGCGTGCTTCAGCAGCCCGCCGATGGCATGCAACGCCATCTGGCTCAGCCCCGCGTACTTGTCGCCGGGGAACAGCGGCTTGCCCTTCTTCCACAGCGAGATGTGGGTGTGCATCCCGCTGCCGTTGTCCTGGAAGATGGGCTTGGGCATGAACGTGACCGTCTTCCCGTGCCGCTTGGCCACGTTCTTCACGATGTATTTGTACCACATCATCTGGTCGGCCATGTCGAGCAGTGGCGCGAACTTCATATCGATCTCGCTCTGCCCCGCGGTGCCGACCTCATGGTGATGTGCCTCGACGGTAATACCGAGCCGGCGCATCTCATAGACCATCTCGCCGCGCAGGTCGTGATACGTGTCCGTGGGGCTCACGGGGAAATACCCGCCCTTGAAGCTCGGCTTGTATCCCAGGTTCGGCTCCTCGAACCGCGCCGTGTTCCACGCGCCCTCGACGGAGTCGATCTCGTAGAACCCGCGGTGCTGATTCTGCTCGTAGCGCACTTCGTCGAAGATGAAGAATTCCGGCTCCGGTCCGATGTAGCACGTGTCGGCGACGTCCGTCTCCGTCAAGTAGCCGATCGCCTTACGGGCGACGTGACGCGGGTCGCGCGTGTACTCCTGCTTGCTGACGGGGTCCTTGATGTCCGCGATGACGCTGACCGTCGGCTCCTTGAAGAACGGGTCGATCTTGGCCGTCTCCGCGAGCGGGATCGCCAGCATGTCGGACACGTGGATGCTTTGCCATCCTCGAATGGATGACCCGTCGAACCCGACGCCCTCCTTGAAAGTCCCCGCATCCCAGGTGTCGAGCGGGAACGAGCAGTGCTGCCAGGTGCCGAGCAGGTCGACGAACTTGAGATCCACCATCTCGGAGCCGTGTTTCTTGCAGAAGGCGAAGAACTCCTGGGGCGTCATGGTCTGGGGATGTCCTCTCGACGTGGAAGTGATGGCTGACGAGCGAAAGTTGCGCCGTGGACGGCGCGGAATATGGATCGGTGGACCTGACGGGTCAAACGACCGGTTTCACCGCGCGAGCGCTCCCGTGAATTGGGCCGCGAGCGCCGGTCCCGCCCCCGCCTCCTCATGCTTGAAGAACACGAACGCCTCCCGCCACGGCTGGCTCGTGACGCGTTCGGCCCACGCGGTGAGGTCGGCCTTCTCGTACGCTTCCCGCCGCAAGCGCAGGTAGCCCCAGTCCGCTGTCGCGACCACGCGCCCCTCACCGTCGTCCGTGTCCGCGGCGCAGAGCGCCTGATTCCGTGCCCGGAGCGCGGCGTACACGTCGTCGTCATACCACGACGCGTGCCGGAACTCGAACGCCGCGCGCCAGCCGTCGGGGAGCGTCGCCAGAAACTCCTCCAGGCGCGGGAGGTCCTTCTTCAGGTTCGGCGGCAGCTGGACGAGCGTGGGACCGAGTCGCGGGCCCAGCGTCGCCGCCGTGTGCGTGAAGTACGCCACGTCGTCGGCCGTGCCCTTCAAGCGCTTCTGATGTGTGATGCGCTGTGATGCCTTCAGGACAAACGTGAAACCTGCCGGCACCTGGCCGGCCCATCCTGTGAGCAGCTTCTCCGTGGGCATGCAGTAGAACGTGTTGTTGATTTCGACCGCCGCGAACCGCTCGCCGTAGAAACGGAGCATGTCCGCGTCCTTCAGGTCGGCCGGATAAAAGCTGCCCTTCCATTCCTTGTAGGCGAATCCGCTCGTGCCGACCGCGACGCGCATGGTGGGGAGAGACCGCGGCGTCAGGGCGTCACGACTTTGGTACCGCGCGGGACTGCAAACTGTAGCTCTGCCGGAGGGATGTCGCCGTTCACCTCGATCCGCTGAAACACGAGCTCGCGGCGCTGTCCGGATTCTTCCACCAGCCACAGGCGGCGCGGCCAGCCGTCGCGCCGGGCCACGGCCATTACCGCTTCGCGGAACGGCAGCCCCTCACGCCGCGGTACGAAGCGCAGCACCGCCACGGGCTCGCCGGCCGCCGTGTCGGGACGCAGGAACGTCACCGCATAGCGCTGACGTGGATGGTCCACGAACTGCTGGAACAAGTTGGGCGTGTTCGCCCCCGCCTCGGGGATCGGCTGCCGGATGACCTGGTCCGGCACGGTGCTCGGCGTGTAGATCCAGAGCCATTGCCCATCCGCCACGACGCGGTCACCCGCCGGATCGCTGAATCGCATGGCGAACTTGCCCGGCGGCGCGAGGTACATGGTCCCGCTGGACGCCTCCGGCGCGCCGAGCATCGGGTTGATCAGCGACTGGGTGAACTCGGCGCGCAGCGTGCGCATCGCGTCGTAGGCCTGTTGGGCGCGCGCCAGCGCTGAGTCCGCGCTCTGCGCCTGGGCGCCCGTGGCGGCAAGCAGGAGACCTGCCGCCAGCGCTTGATACGGCTTCACGCTCCGATCGAGGCCGGCAGCGGCTCGGACACCCGGCGATGAATTGCCTCGGCGATCACCCGCGTCTCGCGCATCAGCTCGGTGAACTGTTCGGGATAGAGGCTCTGGGCCCCGTCAGAGAGCGCTTCCGGCGGATTGGGATGCACTTCCACCATGATCCCGTCCGCCCCGGCCGCCACGGCCGCGCGCGCCATGGGAATCACCTTGTCGCGGCGCCCCGTCCCGTGACTCGGGTCCGCGATGATGGGGAGATGGGACAGCTCGTGCACCACCGCGATCGCCGTCAGGTCAAACACGTTGCGTGTGGACGGATCGAACCCTCGGATCCCGCGCTCACACAGGATGACGTCGTGATTGCCCTCGGAGAGGAGATACTCGGCCGAGAGCAGCAGCTCCGTGATGGTCGCGGCGATGCCCCGCTTGAGCAGAACGGGCTTGCCCGCGCGTCCCGCCAGCTTGAGCAGCGGGAAGTTCTGCATGTTGCGCGCGCCGATCTGAATGATGTCGGCGTGCTCGGCAACGAAGTCGAGGCTCTCGGGATCCATGGCTTCCGTGACGATCAACAGGCCCGTTTCCTCCCGCGCCCGGGCCAGCAGCCTCAACCCCTCGAGCCCCATGCCCTGAAACGAGTACGGGGAGGAGCGCGGCTTGAACGCCCCACCGCGCAGAATGGCCGCGCCGGCTTCGCGTACCGCCCGGGCGGCCGCGAGGATCTGTTCCTCGGACTCGACGGAGCAGGGGCCGGCCATGACCACCACTTCTTCACCGCCGATCGTGAGGCCACCGGGCAACCGCACGACCGTACTTTCCTGTTTCCATTCCCGTGACACCTGTTTGTACGGCTGGGTCACGTGAATGATCTCTTTGACGCCACCCAGGCCGGCGAGGCGGGACTCGTCCACGCGGCCGTCGTTGCCCACCAGTCCCACAGCGGTGCGCTGCGCCCCCGGCATGGGCCGGGCCTGGTAGCCCATCCCCTTGATGACCTCGACGACGCGCTGGATTTGCTCGGCCGTCGCGCCGTGTTGCATCACGATCAGCATCCGCGATCGCTCATCTGCGGACCTCCTACCGTGAACCGCTCGCCGTCGCGCGCGGCGACGACGCTCCCGTCGAACGCCCGGGCCGCCTGCCCGGCGGGGTCCGTCCCTTCCACCGGCGGATAGAAATGCGTGAGCACGAGGCGACCGGCGTGCGCCGCCCGAGCCAGCGAGCCGGCCTGGGCGGGCGTTAAATGTATGTCGAGCGCCCGCTCCTCGGGGAGCGAACACTCCGCCAGCAGCAGGTCGCAGCCCCGCGCCCACGCCGCCAGCGTCTCGCTCGGCCCCGTATCCCCCGTATACACCAGCCGGCTGGCGCCGTCCCGTACGGCGTAGGCCAGGCTCTCCTGCGTGTGTGGCGTCTTGCAGGTCTCGAGCACCACGTCGCCGGCGAGTGTCACGGTCGCGCCGGGCTCGACCTCCCGGACGTCGCACGGGTATCCGGGATCGAGCACCCAGTCCCCGAGCGCCCCGGCCAGCAACGTGAGTCGCGTGCGCAGCCCCGCGGGGCCGATGAGCGTGAGCGGTGCGCTGCGAGCAGGCTCGATGCCGTAGCGCAGGGCGAACAGCAACATGGGCAACTCGCCCCAATGGTCGGGGTGAAAGTGCGTGAGCGCGACGTGCGTCACGGAGTACCACGGGATGTCGAATGCCGCGGCCCGATGGAGGGCGCCGGCCCCACAGTCGAGCAGCAGGCGAACGCTCCCCGCCGTTATCCAGTACGCCGGCGCCGTTCGGTCCCGCGACGGCGCCACGGTGCCGGTGCCGAGGACTACGAGTTCCATCAACCGGGCCCCAGGAACACCGCGCGCTTGAAGAACGTCCCGTCCGGAGTCTGGAGCTTGATCAGGTACACGCCCCGGGGCATCCACGTACCGTCTTCCGCGCGACCATCCCAGGCGAGGTCCGCGTTACACTGACCGGCCGAGCCAACGGCCGGGCGCCCGTACCGGCCGGCTGGAAGGAAGCCGCCGACCAGGCGTCGCACCAGGTGCCCGCGCAGATCCAGAATCTCCAGATGCACCTGACCCGACCTGGCGTGGTCGAACCAGATGCATGTGGAGACGCGTCCGGTGGCCGGGTTGGGGAACGGATTGGGGAAGTTCTGGAACAACAGCGTGACTGCAGGAATGCTCTCGTCCGCCACGACGAAGACTCCGCGGCTTTCCGTGGTCGCCGTGTCCCCTCCCAGATGCGACCTGACGCGCCAGCGATACGGAGTGTTGTAGTCCAGATCGGCGCTGGGCGTGAACGCGTTCGTGTCGAGACCGGGGGCGCGCACGTCCACCACGCCGTTGTCCGCGCGGAAGATTTCGACATCGTACCGATAGGGACCCGGAGGCGACGATACGGGCGTCGGGGCCCACGTGAGCCGCGGCCGGATGTCGCGGATCGTGAGCCCGGCGGGGTCGTCCAGCACCAGCAGGTCCGCCCAGGGCGGGGTGATGTATTCCCGGCCGCCGGTCACCTGCAATGTGGCGGAGTCCGCTGCGGTCCCGCGCACGGCGAACGTCAATCGGGCGCCCGGCCGTTGCGGCACTCGCCATACCGCGGTGGTCTCGGTGAGCAGCGTGTCGAGCGCGACGGCCGAGCCCGGGCCGTTCCTGGACACCGTGAGCCGGAACGACATGGGGAGGGCGAAGGCCGGCGCCGCAGGCACGGCCCACGCGAACGTCGGCGTGACCGCGCCGAGCAGCGTGTCGGCGGGCTGGCTGATGACGATACCGCCGGGGAAGGACGCGCTCGCGAGGACGTCGGGTCGGCCCCAGCCGCGATTGGCGTCAGGGGTCGCCGCGTTCGTCCCCGTGCGCCGCAGCGCGTCGCGCACGTCCATGGGGCCCAGGCCGGGATGGACTTCGCGGAACAGCGCACTCACGCCGGCGAGGAGCGGCGTGGCGAAGGACGTGCCGTTGAGCCGATTGAATCCCCCGGGGGCCTGCGTATCCAGCACCCAGACCGAGACGCCGGGCGCGAGCAGATCCGGCTTGACGCGCCCGTCCGCCGTCGGACCGCGGGAGCTGAACCCGGCGAGGAAGCCGAGTGAGTCTTCCGCGCCGACGGCGATCACCGAGTCTCCATCCGCCGGTGTGGCCAGCGTCCGCGTGTTCGGGCCTTCGTTACCGGCGGCGGTGAGGACCAGAATGCCGCGTTGGGCCGCGGCGTCCGCCGCGATGGTGGTGACCGCGATATCACCGTTGAGCTGCGCCGGCGTGTACGCGAATCCGTCATCGAAGGTCAGGTACCCGAGGCTCGACGACACGACGTGCGCGCCCAGCGAGTGCGCCCACTCCAGGGCCGCGACGTAGTTGTCCTCTTCCACGCGCCGCTCGGATCGCACGTCTTCCGTCTTGGCCAGGATGTATTCGGCGTTGGGCGCGATGCCGACGAGCACGCCGGCCACTCGTGCCGCGAGCAGCGACCAGACCGCCGTCCCGTGTCGCGAGGCGCCCGGCGCGTCGCCCGGCTCGTTCCGCACCACGGAATCCGGGGTGAGGGAGTCGCCCACAAAATCGCGTTGCGCGATCACGCTGACCGAATCGAACGCGGACGAGTCCGTTTCGAAGCCGGTATCCAGGATCGCGATGCGCACGCCCGCGCCCCGGTAGCCCCGGTCAACCAGGCCGAAGGCGTTGAGCTGGCGGAATGGCATCGCGGAGGGACCGTACGCCGAGTCGCGAGAGTCCGCCGCGGGAGCGCGGGGGGCTGCCGGCACACTGGCAACGGGCGTCGGCAGCGGGCTGCGGAATCGCGCCACCGGCTGAATGTGCGAGAGCAGCACGCTTTGTCGCAGGGCGGCCAGGGCCCCGGGCGTCACGCCGGCGGAGACCGCATGGAGCCACGCGCTCTCCCGCCGGAAGCGTCCGCCGGCCGACAGCACGGCTTCGCGCGCCTGATCCAGCGTCGCCTCGGGTCGCACGAACAGCCAGACGGGTAGAACGCCGCGCTGCGCCAGCGTCCGATCCACGGCGGGCGACACGGAGGGCCGCTGCGCGTGGGCGGCGCCCGCCAGCAGAGCGAGCAGCGCGACCGCTCCTGCTAGGGGAACCTCGGCGCACGCCACGCGGTGGGTCCCGCAGGCCGCGGCAGTGAGCGGTGCCCGGCGCAGAGCTCGCCTAGACCTGCGCGGCCTCACCGAGGCGCACGCCCACGATGGTGGAGACCCCGGGCTCCTGCATCGTGATGCCGTACACCGTGTCCGCCGCCTGCATGGTCCGGGGGTTGTGCGTGATGACGAGGAACTGGGTATCGGACTTGAACTCGTCCAGCAGGTGGACGAAGCGCGCCACGTTGGCATCGTCGAGCGGCGCGTCCACTTCATCCAGCAGGCAGAACGGGCTCGGTTTGGTGAGGTAGATCGCGAACAGCAGCGAGATCGCCACGAGTGCCCGCTCGCCGCTGGACAGGAGATGAATCCGCTGCGTCCGCTTGCCGCGCGGGGCCGCCCGGATCTCGATGTCGCTGCCGAGCGGGTCGTTCTCGTCCGCCAGGCGCACGTCGCACTCGCCGCCCTCGAACAGGGTTTGGAACACCTTGCTGAAGTTGCTCTGGATCGCGGCGAACGTGTCCACGAACATCTGCCGGGCGGTGGCGTCGATTTCGCGGATCGCTTCGAGCAGCGTGTTCCGGGCGTGCACCAGATCGTCGCGCTGGCTGGTGAGAAACTCCAGGCGCTTGGCTTCCTCGGCGTGCTCCTCCACCGCCAGCGGGTTGACGGGGCCCATGGCCTCGATCACCTGTGAGAGACGCTCGGCCTCCGCGCGGAGCGCGGCGGGCTCCCCGGCGACGTCGGGAGCGGTGGCCAGCAACTGGTCAATGGGCTTGTGCCATTCGCCCTCGACGCGCTCCACGATGGCGCTCCGGCGGGCGTGCAGCTCGGCGGCGGCGAGCTCCAGCCGGTGCCCGCGCTCGCGCAGCTCCAGCGATTCCGCCCGCAGGCGATCCAGCTCGCCCTCCACCGCCGTCACCCCCTGCTCGGCCGCGGCCAGGGCGGTGGTCGCCTCCGTCACGGCGGCCTGAAGCTGCTGGACGGCGAGGCGGCGCTCTGCCACCTCATCGTTCCATCGGGCCCGTTGCTCCGTGGCACCGTGGGTTTCCTGCTCGATCGCGGCAAGCTCGGCCTCGAGCCGGGCGATCGCTTCCTCCGCCTGTGCCTGCGCTGCCTGAGCGCGGTCCTGTCGCTCCTGAGCCGCTGCGGCGCGCGCCGCCACCTGCGCTTCTTCCACCTGCCAGTGCACGCGTCGCTCGCGCGCCGCGTCCTGCGCCGATTCGAGCTCCGCCAGTATGGCCTGCGTGGATACGTGTTCCTGTTCCAGTCGGTGACGTCGGTCGGCCACGGCGGTTTCGTCCACGCCGATCTGTCGCAGCCGTGAGGTGCTCGCCTCCAGCCGGCTGCGGGCCCGCGCCACGCCGTCGGCCGCCTCGCCGCGGTCCCGCTCCGCCCGTTGCACGCGGCGCCCCGCGGTATCGGCGCTGACCTGGGCCTCGTGCAGCGCGGCCCGCGCGCGCTCAGCCTCCGCGGTCGCGGCGGAGAGCTCCCGTTCGGCCTCCGCCTGCGCCCGAGCGGCGGCTTCGATCTCACCGTTCAGCTCACTGACCCGCGCGCGGGTTCGTTCGCCATCCGCGCGCAACGCGTCCAGCTCCGCGCGCCGCGCGATCGGCCCGCCCCCGCCCCCGCCCGGACCGGCGTCGCCGGCGAGATACACCGCCCCCGACGCACGCCGGATGGCCTGCGCCTCCGGATCGAGCGCAGCGTCCCCGGCCAAGAGCCCGGTCACCCAACTGCGGGCCGCGGTCTCCACGTCCAGTCCCTCCGGCATGGCACCCGTATGCCGCGCCGGTCCGGGCGCGAGCGGCAGGAGCATCAACGGCCCGCGCGGCGCTTCAGCGTGCCAGCGGCGTACGTCCTCTACGACCCGCTCGTCGCGGACCAGCACGGCGTGCAGCCAATCCCCCAGCAACCGCTCGGCGCGCCGCGCCCCGGCCCTGCTCGCCCGCACGAAGTCGCTCAACGGGCCGAGCACCGCGCCGTCACCGAAGCGTCCGCTCCCGCGCGCCTCGAGCAACGCCCGGGCAGCCGGCGCGAGGCCGACGCGCTCCCGCTCCAACTCCTCCAGCGCCTCCCGGCGGGCTTCGACCTGCGCCAGCGCTTCGGCAGCGGCACGCCCCTCGATGCGAAGCGCCGCCTCGTGCTCTCGCGCGGCGGCGAGGGCGTGCCGAGCACGCTCGAGCTCTCCCACAGCCGCGCGATGCTCCCGTTCCCGTTGTTCCAGCGCCGTGCGCGCTGTGCCTTCCTCCGCCCGCGCGGCCGTGTACTCCGCCTCGGCCTCCGCGAGCCGCGGTTCCAGTCCGCCGATTTGCTCCTTGAGGTCCGCCACCTCCCGCTCGGCGGCCGTCCGTTCGCCAGCCAGTTCCCGCTCGTGCTCGGCCGCCTGCTGCCGTTGTCCCTCGAGCTGCCGGACGCGCTCGCGCTGGCCCGCCAGCCGTTCTCGCGCCTCGGTTTCGCTCGCGGTTCGCAGGTCCAGCTCCATCTGCACGGAGGCGCGTGCGGCGTGGGCGGCATTCCGCTCCGTCGCCGCTGCGTCCAGCTCGCGTCTGGCCTGGGCCGCCCGCTCGCGCGCCTCGTCCCGCTCCACGCGCGCCCGCGCGGCACGCGTCGCGGCGTGCTCCAGTCGCTCGTTCGCGAGAGCCAGGTCTCCTTCCAACCCCCCGACGTCGAGCTGCGCGGCCGCCAGCCGGCGCTCCACCTCCGAGCGGCGCGCCTCGGCCGCCCCGCGCGACAGGACCGCGGCCTCACGCCGGCGTTCGGCCGCCTCCAGCCGCGCCGCTCCCGCCGGCTGCGCGGCCGCGAGCGCCTCGCGCTCGGCCGCAAGCGCCCCACGGTGCCGGTCGAGGTCTCCCAGGTCGAGCCGCGTCAGCGTCATGACGATCGCGAAGCGCTCCTCCGTGAACTCGCGATGGCGCTCGGCGCGGCCGCGCTGCCGCGCGAGACTCCGCACTTGCGTCTGGACTTCGGCGATCAGGTCGTCGAGCCGCGTCAGGTCCTCGGTCGTCTTCTCCAGCCGCCGCTCCGTCACGGTCTTGCGGTCCCGGTACAACCCGATCCCCGCCGCCTCCTCGAACAGCGAGCGCCGCTCCTCGGCTCGGTCGGAAAGCAGCCGGTCGATCATCCCGGCCTCCATCACCACGCCCGCGTCGCTGCCCAGCCCCGTGCCGCGCAGGAGGTCTTGCACGTCGCGCAAACGCACCGAAGCCTGGTTGACGACGTAGTTGCTCTGCCCGTTCCGGCTGAGCCGGCGGCCGATCTCCACCGTGCTGTAGGAGATGGGCAGCCCGCCGGCGCTGTTGTCGAACGTCAGCGTGACCTCGGCGATATTGACGGGTTTCCGTTTGGCGGATCCGTGGAAGATCACCTCGTCCATCCGCTGGCCTCGCAGCACGCGCGTGCGCTGCTCGCCCAGCACCCAGCGCACGGCGTCGGAGATGTTCGACTTGCCGCACCCGTTGGGTCCGACGATCGCCGTGACGCCGTCGTCGAACACGAGGTCCACCTGCGAGGCGAACGACTTGAAACCGGTCAGGGTGAGCCCGGTGAGCTTCATGGCCTCCGTCCTGCGCGGGGAACCAGCGCGCCGGCGACTCCCGCCGCGCGGAGCAGCGAGTCGGCGGCGCGTCCCTGGTCCTCGTCTTCGAACGCGCCGACCAGGAGACGCGCGGTGCCGTCCGCCGCCGCCACAATGTACGCGGCGATCCCGCGCCGTCGAAGGGCGGTGACGCTGTCGCGGGCTTCCTCGGGACTTGACACCCGTCCGATCTCCAGCGCGAACGGCGTGCGCAGAATCGTCCCGTTGGGGCGTCGCACGCTCCCGCGCCGCCACAGGTCCCGGAGCAGCGAATCGGCGCCCGTCGCGCTGGGGGCGAGTCCGACGACGACGCGGTGCCACCATCCCTGCTGTCCCAGCGCCACCGGGGTCACGGTGCCGCCCAGCCCGTCCTCGTCCAGGTCACGGAGGTATGCCACGGCGCGGTCCGGTGCGTTGAACGCCGCGATCTGGATGCTGTAGAACAGGGAATCCCTCGACCCCGCCAGCGATGGCCGATAGAGCCCGCCGGCTGACCGCGGCTGCGCCGCCACGACCGTATCGCGCGACACCACCACGGGCGCGCCCGGCGTTCCGCCGAGGCTCCAGCGGAGCAACGCCGCGAGCCCCGCGAGCGCCACGACCACGAGGGCGATCGCCACGCCCGTGCGCGACGCGCGCGAATGCGCCCGGCGGCGCGCGGCCATCGCCTGAGCCACCGACACGCTGCGGCGCGTGGTGCCGCTCGTGCGGACCGTCCCGCTGGAGCGCTGCGGTGCCGGCGGCGGGCCCTCACGCACGATGGCGACGAGCGGCGTCCCGGACTCGACGCGGGCCGAGATGCCGGGGAACGTGCCGCCGTCCACGGCGAACCCCTCGGGCGCCGCGACGACGAGCGCGGCCAGGTCCACCGTGAGCAGTGGCAGCGCCGCCGCCGGCACGAACAACAGGAGCAACGCACCCTCGCTCGCAAACCCGCGCGCGAGGCGCTGCCAGCGCTCGCTCGCCACGATGTCGGCCGGTTGCGCGCCCGCCGATCCCGTGCCGATGAAGTGCAGGTTGGGCTCCTGCTCGCGCGCGACGGCATTCAACGCCACGCCGAACGCGAAGGCATCGACGATTCCCTGGGGCGCGGCGTCGGTGGCTCCGTCTCGCAGCACCGGCTGCTCCAACGACAGGTCCACCAGCAGCACGCGCCGGCCGGAGCGCGCGACCGCTCGCGCCGTTTCCCAGGCGACGCCGCCCGCCCACGCGGGCTCGCCGCCGGCCGGGGTGACGGCGACGACCGAGCGATCCGCCAGCAGGGTAGGGGCGAGGTTGGGGAAGTGGACGCGAGCGACTTCGCGCGGCGTCATGATGGCGTCGGTAACGATCTCGTCCGCGTGAAGATCCAGAACGGCATGCCGACCTTCCGGCCCATGGCCTCCGCCGCTTCCCGTGTGGGATAGGGTCCGAGCACTACGCGGTACCGGTCCTCTTCCGGTGAGGGCTCCAGCACGCTCGCCTCGATGCCCGCGGCGCGGAGGTTCCTCGCCAGGTCATCCGCCCAGGTCTGGTTCGCGCTGCTCGAGACCTGTACGAAGTGCTGCTCGGCCAGGTCCGCGGGCCGCGGCGTCGTGTCGGCGGCGAGCTGCAAGGCGGGCCGCCGCGGGTCCCAGGCGGCGAGCAGCCAGCGGTCCCGCGCGCCGCCGTTCACTCGCCCGGTCACCACCAGCGAGTCCGGCGCCAGGGCGAGCACATCGTCGCCGCGCAGCGTGAGCAAGCTGCCGTCCGGCGCAACCGCCGGCAGGTCCTCGCGCCACGCGCTTGGAACCGTGGCGATGACGTCGAGACGGGTGAGCTCCACGACCCAGATCGAATCGCCTGCCGTTGGGCGGACCAGCAACGTGCGGCCCAGCGGATCGAGCCTGAGGTCCGCGGGCGGGCCTGGCAACCGGCGGTCATCCACTACGTCCCCCGCGAGCGGGTCGAGGGCCAGAAGGGTGCCGTTCGCGTCGCCGGCGTAGACGCGTTGTCCCGCCGGGGACACGGCCAGCACCGTCGGCGGGCGGCGCAGGCGGATGAATGTCGTGCGAGTTGTGTCGGCGAGGCCGACAGTGATCACCCCGGAATCCGTGCCCGCGACCGCGAAATCCCCCCAAGGGCCCACGGCCAGCGGACCCGGCGGCACGCGCCGCCGGAGCACCGTCGCGCTCGTACTCAGCGCGGTGAGTTCGGGTCCATCCTCGCCCGGCAGCACGGTGATCAGCCGGCCCGTGCCGCCCCACAGGGGCCCCAGCTCGTCCACCGAGTTCCCCGTGGTGTCGAGACGGACATTCCACGTCGTGACGCTGCGATGCTCCACCGCGCCCACGGTGCCGTCGTCCCGGACCAGGTGCAGCCGGCCCGTGGGACCGAGCGTGGCCGCCGCGACTGCGGAGTCCACCACGCGCGCGCGGCCGGTCTGGAGGTCCAGGGCGGCGAGGCGTCGGTCCGGAGCCAGGAGATAGATCTGGTCCTGGTCGCGGGAAAACCCGATGACGCGCTCGGTGCGCAGGTTCGGCGTGCGGAACCGCCAGTTGGCCTCGTCGAGACCTGGGAGCACGTAGAGGCGCGTGTCGCCGCCCGAGCGTCCGGCGGCGAGTCGAAACGCCACCGCCGTCGCCTCGCGGCCAGGTGGGCGCTCGGCGAGCGCGCGATGTACAGGATTGTCCTGGCCGGGCCCGCACGCGAACAGGGCCGCGAGGAGGACCGGGCATGCCGGAAAACGGTGCGGCCGACGAACCACGACGCGGAACTTAGGTGGCTCGTCGGCCGCCAGCAACGCCGCAGCGCTCCGCCGTCAGAACGTGGGACCCACGCTCAGCGTCCAGTACGCCGACTTGCCGGGCCGGTCCAGCGGTCTGGCGTAGTCGGCACGCAGCACCATGAAACCGAGGAGGTTGCCGCGAATGGACAGGCCCCAGCTCTTGAGTGGTTGCCGCACCACGTCGCGGTTCTCCCCACCGCCGCGGGACCAGACGATGCCGTCGCCAAACGCGTGGCGATGGTCCCAGGCCAACCCTGCGTCGAAGAACAGGGCGCCTTCGATCGGCGGCAGCCGGATGGGCAACAGGCCGAGCGTGAGGTTGCTCACGAGCGGGAAGCGGAGCTCCAGATTAACCACGGCGATGCGCGAGCCGATCAGTTGATCGAGCGACGAGCAACCCGAGATCGAGCCACCGAGGTCAAACAGGCACTCGAAGCGCCGGAACGAGCCCGCCGTGTAGCCGCGGAGCAGTTCGGGCGTGCCGAGGAAGATCGGGAACTGGTTCTCGTCGCGGCCGAACCGCCCGAAGAACAACAGCCGCGAGGCGAACGAGAACGGGCCGAACAGGTAGTCATAGCGGCGCGAGTCGCCGAGGAACTGATAGAATCTCCATTCCCCGAACGCTGGCGAAACCTCGAAGCGATGCCGCCGGCCGATGAACGGTCCCACCCAGAGCGGAATGGAGTTGTCGTACACCAGCGCGATGTTCGGCTGGAGGTAGTTGGTCGAGCCCAGGCCCAGTTTCTCGTAGTCCTGGTCCAGGATGAGCCCCGATCCGGGGTCGAAGTACTGAAGGAACGTGAGTGTGGAGCGCGACACGTTGGTGGCGCGCAGGCCCACCTCGACGCGGCTGAAACGGCTGAATGGACGGTAGGCCTCCGCAAAGGCCTGGTGAATGATGTACCGGTCGAGGGACGTAGAGAGCTTCCCCACGCCATTCGAGTCGCTGAGCCGGCTGCCCGAGTAGAAGAAGATGGGGCTCTGCTGGTAGCCCACGGCCCAGTTGATCCGCCGCCGCAGGTTGGCGTACACGGCGAGCACCTGGGCTTCCTCCAGCCGGCCGTTCACCTCGCCGGATAGGATGATGCGCTGGTTCGCCAGCACGTCCGACAGGGAGATCGCCGTCCCGCCGAACAACCCGTTGCCGAAATTGTCCCGCTGATAGCCCACCGAGGGCTGGATCACGTAGTCCGGTGACAGCTTAGCGGAGTAGGGCTTGAGCGTGAACTCGGCCGGGTCCGGCAGTGCGAGCGTCGCGCTGTCGAGCAAGGCGCGCACCGAGACCGGTTCCGGCCCCGCTCCCTCGGTCACGGGGTCTGCGGCCGAGGCACGGAAGCCGCCGCGGAACCGGTAGACCGAGGAAGCCAGCAGCGGTTCGGTCGAAGGAATCCGCGCGGCGTCCACCCCGGGCGTGGAGTCCCGTGCCGCCTGGTCGGCGGCCGCCACGAGCGGCGCGCGCGCGGCCGTGTACGGTACCGCCTTCAGCGCGCGCGGGTTGTCGATCGAATAGACGTTGTACTCGCCTTCCTCGTAGTAGGTGAGCGCGAGGCGATCGGCGCCCCGGGCCCAGGAGATCGCCGGCGAGATCGGCGTGATCCCCGCGATTCCCGTGAACGCGTTGGTGAGCTGATAGACGGCGCGCTCGGGCAGATCAAACAGGAAGACGTTCGCGACTCCGGTGCGGTTCGACACGAAGGCGATGGATTGCCCGTCCGGGGCCCACTGGGGATTCGTGTTGGCCCCCTCCATGTAGTCCAGCAGCTCGACCCGGCCGTTCTCGAGATGATACAGCGCGATCACGAGCGGGGAGAACGCGAGCGCGTCGAGGTTGGCGCCCGGGCCCCTGTCCGTCGCGAACGCCACCGTGCGCCCGTCAGGCGACCACACCGGGTGAAGGTCGGCGTACCGGTCGTTGGTGAGGCGCGTGAGGTTCGAGCCGTCCACGCCGATCACGAAGAGATCGGAAAGCCCGCCGTCGTACCCCGTAAAGACGAGTTGCCGGCCGTCGGGCGACCAGGAAGGCGTGGTCGCCCCGTTGAGCGGCACGCGGAGGCGCTGGTGCACGCGCCGCCGTTCCACGTCGAAGATGACGAGGTCGTC
This sequence comes from Gemmatimonadota bacterium, assembly GCA_016199245.1. Taxonomy (GTDB): domain Bacteria; phylum Gemmatimonadota; class Gemmatimonadetes; order Gemmatimonadales; family GWC2-71-9; genus JACQHC01. The sequence goes on from JACQHC010000108.1 coordinate 29,840, forward strand.
CTGGCCGCCGCGCTTGGTGGCGATGGCGAACAGCTTGCCGTCCGGCGACCACGAGCCGCCGGAGTAGATGAACCGGAGGCTCTCGAAGTCCGAGGAAAACGCGCTCCTGATCAGCCGGCGTTTGATCCGCCCGGTCTCGCCGTTGGCCAGATACAGATCGATGAAGAAGGAGTTGCCCTCCGAGAAATAGGCGACCTCTTTCCCGTCCGGCGACAGCGCGGGCGAGATATGCAGCGTCCCGCTGGAGCGCCGCTGATTGAGCAGCGGGGCCGCGAACCGGCGGGCCTTCTCGAATTCCGTGATCTGGGGCAGGTAGGTGCGCTGGATGGCGTCGTGCCACTCCTCGGACAGGTCTTCCACTGACATGCCCACCGCGCGACGGATGCCGTCGGCGATGCCAGCCGTCGCCACCGCATGGAGGATCTCTCCGATGGCACCGTCCCCCCAGCGTTCCCCGATGTACGCCAGCAGCGCGTGGCCAAAGCGGTAGGGGAAGATATTGGGGTTGAAGGTGAGCTCCTCGATGGACGGCAGCTGGCCTTCGAGCGCCGCGTCCCGCAGCCACATCGCGGTTTCCGGCGTGACTGGCCCGACGGACAGGTACTCCGCCATCCCTTCCATGAACCACAGCGGCGGGTTGACCGCCATGAGGCGCCCAATCCCGCCGCCGATGCGGCCGCGGGCGAACACGTCGAACTGGAACTGATGCACGATCTCGTGTTGCAGGACGTGGTCGAAGTCGGCGTAGGAGCCAGTGAACGGCAGCAGCACCCGGTGTCGGAACGGCTCCGTGAACCCGCCGGTTCCCTCGCTCACGTCGCTGATGTTGTTCTGCTGGAATTCCGAATGCGAAGCGAACAAGATGATGGGCTGGCGCTCGCGGTACTGGTGGTTCAGCACCCGCGACAGGCGACCGTAGCCGCGCTCGGCCATGCGGGCCGCGTCAACCGCCGCCTGCGCCTCGCCTTCGTGGTAGTAGACGTCGAAATGCTCCGTCTGGAGGACGGAGAACTTCAGGTCCCGATACTGCACGCGGTTCTGACCGAAGTACTGCGCGTCAAGCGGGCCGGCGAGCAGCGCAACGAGGGCGGCAAGGGCGACGGAAATGCGCGGCATGACGGCCTTTCGTTTCATGCGTTGGCGCTCGCCTCGATTGCGGGCGCGTCTGCCCAGAGCCGCTCCAGCTGATAGAACCGGCGCAGCGAGGGATGAAACACGTGGACCACGACGTCCACGAAGTCGATCAGCACCCATCGCCCGGCGGTGAGCCCCTCGACGTGGTGAGCTCGGTGCCCGTCGCGACCGCAGGCCTCCAGCACGTGCTCGGCGAGCGAGCGTACGTGCGTGTCCGACGATCCCGAAGCGATGACGAAGAAGTCAGCGGCGTCGCTTACGCGGCGCAGGTCGAGCACCACCACGTCGGCTGCTTTGTGCTCGACGAGCGCCTTGACGGCTGTGTGAATCCGGCCACCTCCCCCGGGTGAGACGCCACCAGTAATAATAACTACTTCATGGCCGCCGGGTTCCACGCCGCCGCGCCGGCCGGGTCCTCCACCTGATAGAACACCGCCCAGGCCCCCGGCCCGACGTGCACCCCGAGCGCGGCCGTCACCGGGGCGACGAAGCAATCCCGTGGCGCGTACCGTCGCGTCAACTCCGCGCACAGTTGCTCGGCCACCTCGGGAGCATCGGCATGCACCACGCCGAACCGGACGGACCGCGGGCGCGGGTCGAGGCGTCGCTCGATGAGCTCGAGCACCCGCTGCTGGACGCCCGCGCTGCCTCGCGCCCGGTCCGTGGGCTGCACGCGTCCGTCGGCGTCGAGCTCGAGGATGGGCCGCAGGTCCAGCAGCCCCGCGAGGAACGCGCGCGTACGCCCCACCCGCCCGGACCGAAGGAGGTGCTCCAGCGTCTCCACCGTGAAGAATCCACCGCACCGTTCTCTGAGCCGCGCCACGTCCTGGACGATGTCGGCGGCCGGTCGACCGGCCGCGGCCATTTCGGCGGCGGCCAGCGCGAGCATGCCGAGGCCGAGCGAGACCGAGCGGGAATCCACCACGCGAATTCCGGAGAGGCCCGAGCGGCGCGCGGCGGCTTGAGCGGACGCGAACGTCCCGGACAGGGCCCCCGAGAGCATGAGAGCCACCGCCTCGTCGCTCTCACTCAGGGCGTCCTGGTAGGCCTGCACGAAGGCGCCCGGCGTGGGCTGCGACGTGGAGAACGTCGCGCCCGTCCGCATGCGGGCGTAGATGGTTGGCCCGTCGATTTCCACCCGATCGAGCCGCGGCACGCCGTCCTCCAACACTTGGACCGGGACCAGCACGATTCCGTAACGGTCGATCACGTCGTCGGGAAGGTCGCACGACGAGTCGACCACCACGGTCACCTTGCGGTGCGCCTCCGTCAGCCGGCGGTGTTGCTCCCGCATGTCCTGCGCCTTGGTGGCCTGGAGCACGCCCCAGCCCGCGGCGAACTCGAACACGCGCTCCGGCGTGTCGGTATGGATGTGGATCTTGAGCAGGTCGCCGGTGGCCGAGACGACCAGCGAGCCGCCCAGGGGACGGAGCGCGGCCCGGATCACCGTGCTTCCGGGCAGGGCATCGCCGCGCACCAGCGCCTCGGTGCAGAACCGGTAGTCCCGGTCGTGCGCCACCTCGACGCGGGCCGCGGCCGCCACGCCGGAGGCCGGCGTCATCGCCTGAAGCTGGGCCGTGTGGCGGCCATCCAGCAGGCGGACCACTCCCTCGAGCACGCGCACGAATGCCTGCGCGCCGGCGTCCACCACGCCGGCCTCGCGCAGCGACGCCAGCAGCTCCGGCGTGCGCCGCAGCGTGTCCGTTGCCTGGTTGAGAAGCTCGCGCATCAGCACGTCGAGCCCGGCCACGCGGGCGGCCGCCTGCTCGGCGCAGGCCGCGACCTCGCGGCACACCGTCAGGATCGTGCCTTCGACCGGCTCCTCCAGCGCCGCCAGCACGTGGTTGGCACCCTCGCGCAGCGCCCGCGCGAGCTCCGCGGGTCCGACTGTCTCCCGGTCCCCCAGCGCCGCGCGGAAGCCCACCAGGAACTGCGACAGGAGCATGCCGGAGTTGCCACGCGCCCCGAAGACGCCCGCATCCGCCATGGCCCGGACCACGACAGGGAGCGGAGCGGATTCTTCCAACGTGCGCACCGCCTCGGCGACGGCCCGCATGGTGAGCGCGAAATTCGTTCCCGTGTCCCCGTCGGGAACCGGGAAGACGTTGATGCGGTTCAGCTCTTCGCGGCCGGCCTCCACCCACTCCGCCGCCGCGAGGACACAGCGGCTGAGCCGCCGGCCGTCCAGGTAGGCGATTCCCACCGCGCCGTTCGGCACGGGCGTCGCTATTCCTTCACCACCCAAACCCGCACTTCCGCGTGAACGCCGGCGTCGAGGCGGACCGGCACCTTGTAGATTCCGACCAGCTTGATGGGCTCCGCGAGCTCGACGCGGCGCTTGTCGATGTCATAGCCAAGTTCGATGAGCTTGGCCGCGATGTCCGCCGCCGTGATCGAGCCGAAGAGCTTCTCGCCCTCGCCCGCTTTCATCGTGAACGTCAGAGACACGTCGCCGAGTTGTTGCGCCAGCCCCTCCGCCGACGTGCGGTCGGCCGCGTGGCGCGCGGCCCGCCGTTCGCGCTCCGCCGCCACCTGTCGCTGGTTGCCGGTAGTCGCGGCGACCGCGAGGCCGCGGGGGATCAGGAAGTTGCGAGCATAGCCGTCCTTGACGGTGACGATCTCGCCCGCCCGGCCGACATGCTCGATGTCCTCTCGGAGAATCACGTTCATGAGCAGTTTCCGTTACGGTGAACGAATCGGTGTCGGTGACCCACGGTCACCGCGTCAACACCGGACACGCTGATCAGCGCGCCGGCGGGCCGTTCCTGGCCCAGCGGCGCCGGAGATCCAGGCCGGCATCCACGACCCCCAGGACGATGGCACCGGCCACGACCGCCGGCAAGATGAACACCACTGCGAGGGCGGCCAGGACCGCCGTCCCCGCGCCGGCCCCGCCCGCCGCCGTGAGCCCGAACACGGCGACGGCCGTGCCGCGGAGCGCATACAGCGCGCCCGTAACGATGAGCAGGTTGGCCGCGGCGAGCTTGGCGGCCGCGAGCCGGGGCACGAGCACCACGGTCAGCGCCGCCACGGCGAGCCAGCCGATGTGCTCGGTGAACCGGAAGTCGCGGAACCTGCCGACCGGCGCCGCCATCGGGTGTTTGACCACGCGGTGGTACACGGTCCATGCCAGTACCAGGCCGGCCATCAGCTGGAGCGCCACGACCGCGGCGTAATGGTCGGCGAGAAAACGGATGCTCGCGTCCAACCAGCCCTCCAGGTCCGCCGCGGCGGCGCCGCCCGCCGCGTCCCCTGAGATGGTCAGCCAGAATCGGGCAAGGACCATGCGTACGGCGAAGCCCGTGCGACGCGCCACCCAAAAGCGGACGTCCTCCCACGCCCAGGGTCCCGCGACGAACATCGCGGCGAGGGCCAGGGCGGCCGTCCCTGCCGACAGCACGGTTCGATGCGTGACCGAGGCCTTGGTGTAGCGCGACGCCAGCACGAAGGTAGCCGTGGCGATCACCGCGGCCGCCCGCGTCGTTTGCTCGGCAATGGCCCCCGCCTGGAGCAGCCACCAGAGGCTGAACCCCGCCGTGAGCCCGGCCGCCACCACTTCGCCGCGAGTGCGGGGGCGTGACACCAGCGCCAGGGCCGCGAGCGGCAGGGTCGCGAGCCCGATCGGGGCGAGCAGGGCGAACGCCACAGCGGCGAACACCACGCGCCCGAGCCGGCCCTGCGGTGAGGGCCCCTGCTCGGACGGCGTCATCACGTCAGCGAACGTAGCCGCGGATGTACGGGATCAGGGCCGCCTGCCGCGCCCGTTTGATGGCGCGCGTGATCTGCCGCTGGTGCCGGGCGCAGGTCCCCGTGAGCCGGGCGGGCAGGATCTTGCCCCGCTCGGACGTGAAGCGGGCGAGGGTGCGCTCGTCCTTGAAGTCCACGACCCGTACGCCCATCTCGCAGATCGCGCACGACTTGCTGGGCCGTTTCATTCGTCCACGTCCTCGGTGCGCAGGTCTTCGGCGCTGTCGTCGTCTACTTTCATCGTCGCCGGCATCGCGCCCTCGTCGATCACCAACATGTGGCGCAATACGCTCTCGTCCAGCCGGATCGCCCGCTCGAACTCGGGTAGCGTCGTGGGATCGGTGTCGTATTTGGCGACCACGTAGTAACCGGTGTCCCAGCGCTTGATGGGGTAGGCCAGCGTCCGCTTTCCCCAGTGCTCAAGGGAGCGGATCATCTCGCCGTCGGCCGAAGGTTTGAGCAGCGCGTGGAACCGCTGCAGGTGTTCGTTCACCTGCGCCTCGTCGAGCGCGCTATCGAAGATGTACACCACCTCGTACTTGCGAGTCATGCCACCATCCTTTGGTCTGAAGCGACCCCGGCCCGGTGCCGGCCGGAGTAGGAGGTATGTCGACAGCGAACAAGGCTAGCGGGTCAGGGGGCGAATGTCCAATCGCCGTCGCGGGTCACGGTGTGCTGGCAGTGCGGTCGCGCGGACGCTGAACGACGAGGGCATGCCGACGCGTCCCTCCAGGCGCCGCAGTACCGGCGGACTCGACGCCCTGCCGGTCGGCACCGCTGAGAGGCCTGGGTCAGGCGCCGTGACCGCCGGTACTGGACGCGCCCTTCGGGACACATCGGCATGCCGCTCGTCGTTCAGCGTCTGCCGGCCCTTCCTGACCGTCAAACGTTGAACCGGAACAGCAACACGTCCCCGTCCCGCACGCGGTACTCCCGTCCCTCGCTCCGCACGTGTCCCCGGTCTCGGGCGACCTTGTACGAGCCGGCGGCCACGAAGTCTTCCCAGGAGATCGTTTCCGCCCGAATAAAGCCGCGCTGGAAGTCTGAGTGGATCTCGCCCGCCGCGTCGAAGGCCGTGGTGCCGTGATGGATGGTCCAGGCCCGCACTTCCTTGTCACCCACGGTGAAGAACGTCTCGAGCCCGAGCAGTCGATATCCGGCGTGGATGAGCCGCTCCAGCCCGGACTCGGCGAGCCCCACGCTCGCCAGGAATTCGGCCCGCTCCGGGCCGGCCAGCTCGGCCAGTTCGGCCTCGAACCGCGCCGAGAAAACGACGACCTCCGCCTCTTCGTGGTGCCGCCGCACGGCGGCCGACAGTCGCTCCACCAGGGGGGCGTCCGGCCGGGTAACGTCGGCCTCCGACACGTTCGCCGCATAGAGGATGGGCTTGGCGGTGAGCAGTCCCAGCCGCCGCAGCGCGCGGACGCTCGCTTCGTCCTCACCGGCTTCCCGCGCACCTCGTCCCTCCTCCAGCTCCCGGGTTACCCGCTCCAGCAGCGTCACCTCGGTGTGGGCGGCCTCGTCGCCCGTGCGGGCCGTCTTGCGCGCCTTCTCCAGGCGCCGCTCCACCACCGCCAGGTCCGCGAGCGCGAGCTCGCTCGTGATCACGTCATGGTCCCGCTCCGGATCCACGTCCCCCGTGACGTGGGTGACGTCCGGGTCGTCGAAGCACCGCACCACGTGGACGATCGCGTCCACCTCGCGTATGTGGGACAGGAACTGGTTGCCGAGCCCCTCGCCGCGGCTCGCTCCCTCCACCAGGCCGGCGATGTCGACGAATTCGACGAAGGCCGGCGTGAGTTTCGGCGGACGCACCACCGCCCCCAGGCGATCGAGTCGAGGGTCGGGCACCCCCACGACGCCGATGTTGGGATCTACCGTGCAGAACGGGTAGTTGTCGGCGGCGGCCCGGGCGTTGGTGAGGGCGTTGAACAGCGTGGACTTACCGACGTTCGGCAGTCCCACGATTCCCAGGCGCAGCATGGGTCAGCCGGTGAGGCGTGGGCGGCGGTTGAAGCGGTTCATGGCGACTTCGATGCCCTCGGTCACCCAGCACGTGACCGCGTCGCACAGGGCGGGCAGGAGATCGCGCAGCGCCGCCAGCTCTTCGCCGGTGAACTCCTCGAGCACGTAGTCTTCCATGAGCTGCGTCGCCGGCTGCGGGCCGACGCCGATCCGCAGCCGCGCGTACTCGCGCGACCCCACGGCCGTCTCGACGCTCTCCAGTCCGCGGTGCCCGCCGTTCGACCCGCGGGCGCGCAACCGATACGTGCCGAGCGGGAGTGCCGCCTCGTCCACGAGGATCAGGAGATCGCGACGGGCGTCGAACTCGGGGTCGGCCACGAGGTGGCGCACCGCCCCCCCGCTCCGATTCATGAACGTCTGGGGTTTGAGCAGCTGGACGGGCGTGCCGTCCACTGTCCCCCGGCTGACCCGGGCCGGGCCGCTCCGGCGGAACGCGCCGAAGTCCCATGCTGCGGCCAGCGCGTCCGCCAGCACGAAGCCGGCGTTGTGGCGGGTGCGCGCGTACTCCGGTCCGGGATTCCCGAGCCCGACGACCGCGCGCAGGGCTTATTCCTCGGCTTTCTCGGCCTCGCCCTCGCCTTCGGCCTCTTCGCCCTCGGCGCGCGGTTTGCGGATGAGCTCGGGCTCGGCGATTTCCTCGGCGGGCGCGGCCACGGGCGGCGCCTCCTCGAGACGCGGCGGCACCACGGTGCACAGCGTAGCGTCGGGGTCCGACAGCACTGTTGCGTCGGCGATCGGGATGTCCCGCACGTGCAGCGACTTGCCGATGTTCAAGTGAGTCACGTCCACCTCGAAGTACTCCGGAATCCGCTCCGGCAGCACCTCGATCTGGATCGTCCGCATGATCTGGTCCAGCACGCCACCGGCGTTGCGCACGCCCTCCGGGGAGCCGACCAGATGGACCGGTACCTCGACCTTGATCTTCTCGCCCGCGTGGATCTCGAAGAAGTCCACGTGCATGATCGCCGCGCGCAGGGGATGGCGCTGGATTTCGCGGATCAGGGTCTTCACGGTCGAGCCGTCGATCGTGAGATCGACCAGCGTGCTCCCCACGCCGTGACCGATGAGCGCCCGCTCCAGGTCGAACGCCGACAGCGAGAGTGCGTCCGTGGAACGGCCGTGGCCGTAGAGCACGGCCGGCACGCGTCCCGCGAGCCTGAGCTTGCGCGCGACGCCCTTGCCCGTTCCGGTGCGGCGCTCGGCGCTGATGGAAATCGTGGATGTCATGTGTCAAACCCCCGTCGCCGGTGCGGCCTTACGCCTTCGCCCGGCGGGCGTCTCGTTCCTGTTCGTGAACCGATTCTGCCGTCGCATCGTGTTCCGCCTTGCGGCCCTTCCGCCGGCCGGGCGTGTCGGCCGCCGCCTCGTCAAACAACGAGCTGACCGACCGATCGCTGTGCGTGTTCCGGATGGCCTGAGCCAGGAGCGGCGCGATGGACAACACCGTCAGCCGATCGAACCGCCGGTCGTCCGGAATCCGGACCGTGTTGGATACCACGACCTCGGTGATGGGCGCGGCGGCCAGCCGCTCGACGGCCGGCCCGGAGAGCAAGGCGTGCGAGGCGCAGCAATACACCTCGCGCGCCCCGAGTCGCTTCAGCGCCTTCGCCGACTCCGTGATCGTGCCGCCCGTGTCGATCATGTCGTCGACCACCAGGCAATCCCGGCCTTCCACTTCGCCCACCACGTTCACCACTTCCGCCACGTTGGCCGAGGGCCGCCGCTTGTCGATGATCGCGAACCCGGCGTCGAGCCGCCGCGCGAACCCACGCGCCATCTTGGCGCTGCCCACGTCCGGGGCCACGATGACCGCATCCTTGAGCCCCTTCTGCCGGAAATGCTGGGTGAACACTGGCGCGCAATACAGGTGGTCTACCGGGATGTCGAAGAAGCCCTGTAACTGATGCTGGTGGAAGTCCAGCCCCAGGACGCGCTCGGCCCCCGCCGACTCCACTAGGTTGGCCATCAACTTGGCGCTGATCGCCACGCGCGGCTGGTCCTTCCGGTCCTGCCGGGCGTAGCCGAAATACGGAATCACCGCCGTAATTCGGGCCGCGCTCGCCCGCTTCGCCGCGTCGATCAGCAGCAGCAGCTCCAGGATGTTGTCCCCGGGCGGGTTCGTCGGCTGCACGATGAACACATCCTGGCCGCGCACGTTCTCGTCGAACTTGACGAAGATCTCCCCATCCGCGAACCGCCGGATCGTGACGGCGCACAGGGGCTGGCCCAACTGCTCGCTGATGCCTTCCGCTAGGGGACGGTTAGCCGTCCCGGAGACGAGAAGCATGCGCGTGCGCGCGAGGGAGATATCCGCCATCGGTCCGTGCTCTGAAAAGCCATACAAAATAGCGGACGCGCAGGCCGGTTGGTAGCGGCGCCTCCAAAACCTCAAGCAGGTCGACACTGGCCCGCGGCCTCCCGCTGGTTGGAACCCGTCGGGCTGCCTGCCAGCCGGAGTATGCGGGGGCCGCTGGCCGGTTCGGGGTCTGGCGCCTCCCCGACCCCGGGCGGTACGCTTGTCACCGCATTGACCGCTTCCTCGTTGGCACCGTTTTCGGAGTTGCTACCATGACACACCTCGGCCCCCCTGTCAGCCGCGGCGCCCTCGCGGCGCTCACGCTGCTTTGCGCCGCCGGACTGCGTGCGCAACAACCCGCCGCCCCGGCCCAGCAGCCGGAAGCGGCGGCCCTCAAAGCCCTAGAGTGGCGCTCGATCGGTCCCGCGAACATGGGCGGGCGCGTGAGCGCCATCGCCGGCGTGCCCGGCAATCGTGACACGTTCTACGTGGGCGGCGCCGACGGCGGCGTGTTCAAGACCACGAACGGGGGCACGACATTCGAGGCCCAATTCACGGATCAGGCCGTGTATTCGGTGGGCGCCCTGACCGTGGCGCCGTCGGACCACAACGTGTTGTGGCTCGGCAGCGGCGAGGGCGATCCGCGGAACTCGGCCTCCTTCGGCAACGGCGTGTACCGCTCGACGGACGGCGGGAAGAGCTGGACCCACCTGGGGCTCGACAACACCGAGCGGATCAAGCGGATCGAGGTGGACCCGCGGGACCCAGACGTTGCCTACGTCTGCGCCCTGGGTCACGCGTGGGGCGGCAACGACGAGCGCGGCGTGTTCCGCACGACGGACGGAGGCAAGACGTGGCAGAAAGTGCTGTTCGTGGACCGGGACACCGGCTGCTCCGACATCGCCATGGATGCCGCCAACCCGCGCGTACTCTACGCGGGCATGTGGACGTTCCGGCGCCGCCCCTGGCGATTCGACGACAGCGGGGAAAAGACGGCGCTGCACCGGACCACGGACGGCGGCGCGACCTGGACGAAGCTCACCAACGGCCTGCCGAAGGGTCCCATGGCCCGGATCGGCGTCGCGACGTCCCGGAGCCACCCCGCCACGGCCTACCTGGTGACGGAGACCAAGACGGAAGGCGTGCTGTTCCGCTCGGACGACCGCGGGGAGTCGTGGCGCAAGGTGCACGACGATCCGAACATCAACTTCCGCCCGTTCTACTACAGCGACATCCGCGTGGATCCCAACGACCCGAACACCGTGTGGTCCCTGTCGGGCGGGCTGTATAAGTCCACCGATGGCGGCGCCACGTTCCGCAGCGTCGGCCGCGGGGTGCACGGCGACCACCAGGCCATGTGGATTGATCCCATGAACTCGGACCGCGTGCTCTCCGGCTCGGACGGCGGATACCAGGTGTCGTATGACGGCGGCACGAACTGGGAGGTCATCAACAACGTCGTGCTGTCACAGTTCTACCACGTGTTCTACGACATGCGGGCCCCGTACTACGTGTGCGGCGGCTTGCAGGACAACGGCAACTGGTGCGGGCCGAGCGCCGTTCCGTATTCCGAGGGGATTCGCAAGGACGACTGGTTCACCGTGAGCGGAGGTGACGGGTTCTACGCCGTGCCGATTCCCACCGAGCCCCACCTGGTGTATTCGAACTCGCAGGGCGGGAACATCGTGCTGACGGACACGCGTACCGGCGCGAGCCGCAGCCTCCACCCATATCCCAACCGCGTCGGCTCGGCGGGGGACGGGATCGCCGAACACAAATACCGCTACAACTGGGACTCGCCGATCCATCTGTCGCCGCACGCCCCGGGCACGGTGTACTTCGGCGGCAACGTCCTGTTCAAGAGCACCAACTACGGCCAGTCCTGGGAGGCAATCAGTCCGGACCTGACCACCAACGACAAGAGCAAGCAGCAATCCTCGGGCGGCGCGATCTACGTGGACAACACGGCGGCCGAGTTCCACTCCACGATCCTGACCATTGCCGAGTCGCCGGTGAGAGCGGGCGTGATCTGGGTGGGCACGGATGACGGGAACATCCAGGTCACGCAGGATGGTGGCCGAACCTGGGCCAACGTCGTGGGTAACATTCGCGGGCTGCCGCTCGCCTCCTGGGTCGCGCGCATCGAGGCGTCGCCGCACGACGCGGGCACCGCATACGTCGCCGTGGATCGGCATCGGGACGACGATTTCACGCCCCACGTGTTCAAGACGGCGGACTACGGCAGGACCTGGACTTCGTTGCGCGGCAACCTTCCGTTGATGGGCTACGCGCAGGTGGTTCGCGAGGATCCCGTGGTGCGCAACCTGCTGTTCGTCGGGACCGAACTCGGCATCTTCGCCTCGTGGGACGGCGGCCAACGGTGGGCCTCGCTGCGTAACAACCTGCCGCCGGTGTCGGTGCGGGATATCAAAGTCCATCCGCGGGATCACGATCTGATCGTGGGAACGCACGGGCGCGGCGTGTTCATCCTGGACGACATCACGGCGCTGCGCCAGGTCGCTCAGGCCATGCAGGCCGACGCCTACCTGTTCGACGTGCGACCGGCGACCCGCTGGATGGTCTGGGGCAGGGACGCGTCGCTCGGCGCCAAGACGTTCGCCGCCGAAAACCCACCGTACGGGGCGTTGATTACCTACTACGTGAAGACGGATCCGAAGGACCCGGTAGTCATCACGATCTCGGAGCGGGGCGGCCGGCCAATCCGCGAGCTGCGCCGGACGGACGTGAAGGCGGGCGTAAACCGGCTGGCCTGGGACCTCCGGTACGACGGACCGCGGCCCGCGCAAAGTCAGGGGCAACAAGCCGGTGGCGGGGGCGGGGGCGGAGGGTTCGGGGGCGCCGGAGTCACCGTGGTGCCCGGCGAGTACACCGTGACGCTGCGCGCGGCGGGGCGCGATCTCACGAAGTCGGTGCGGGTTGCGGCCGATCCGCGTGTCCAGGTGGCGCAGGCGGATTACGAAGCCCAGCTTGCTGCCGCGCTTGAGCTCAGGGACCTCGTCTCGCAGGTCAATCAGGTGATTGACCGGACGGAGGACCTGAAGAAGCAGTTGACCGGGCTGATCGAGAACCTGGGGAAGACGACCATGGCCGCGGCGGACGGCGGCAACGGGAGCAACGGGTCGTCCCGGGCGGACACCGCGCTGGTTGCGGCGACGCGCGCCGCCCTCCAGCGGGTGACGGACCTGCGCGCCAAGCTCACGCGGCCAATCCAAGGCCTGGGCTACCGCCAGTACCCACGACTGCGCGAGGAACTGACGTCCCTGATGGGTGCCGGGGCGCGACCGCTCGCGCGGCCCACCGACGCCCAGATGCTGCGGCTCGGCGAGCTCAAGACCGAGACCGCTCAGGTCGTGAGCGAGGCGAACGCGATCGTGACGGACGTGATTCCGGAGTTGAATCGGCGGCTGGGCGAGGCGCCGCATATCGTTCCGGGGGCGGCGGTCAGATAGAGAGGACGCCGAAAAAGACGACGAGGGGCGACGGGGGGCGACGAAGGGCAGCTACCCACTGTCGTCCCTCGTCGCCTCTTGTCGTCCCCTGTCGCCCTGCTCAATCAGCTCCGCATACTCCGCGTGTCGCTCGACAAACCCCGCCACAAACCAGCAGGTCGGAATCACCTTGAACCCGCGGTTTCGCGCGTAGTCCAACGCGTGGCGCACAATGGTGCTGGCGACGTGGCGCTCGCGGAGTTCGGGCGGCGTGAACGTGGACGCGTAGTCCAGCACGCCGTCGCCCACGGGCCGGTAGGCGAGATACGCTACGGCGCCGCCGACGCGGGCCACGAACCGGTGCTCGTTCTCGAGGTGCTCGACCCGAATCAGAGACGCGGGATCCACCCGGCAGGTTCCTGTCGGGGCCGTTCGGGTTCCTCGACGGCCGCCTGCTCCCCTTCGCCCGGGGCCAGGAACAGATTCGCCTCGACGCCGTGCTGCTTGGTGTACATGTCGTAGTACCGCCCCTGCCGGGCGTACAGGGACGCGTGAGTACCGCGCTCCACGATCTCTCCCCGCTCCAGCACGAGGATCTGGTCGGCACGGCGGATCGTGGACAGCCGGTGGGCGATGACGAAGGTCGTCCGGCCCTTCATGAGGTATCCGAGCGCTTCCTGGATCAGGGCTTCGGACTCGGAATCGAGGCTGGACGTGGCCTCGTCCAGAATCAGGATGCGCGGGTTCGCCAGGATGGCCCGCGCGATGGCCACGCGCTGGCGCTGGCCGCCCGAGAGCTTCACGCCGCGCTCGCCGACGATCGTGTCGTACTTCTTCTCCATGGACTCGGCAAACTCGTCAACGCGCGCCTGCCGGCAGGCGGTGAGGATGTTCTGTTCCGCGGCCTCGGGCCGCGCGAACGCGACGTTCTCGCGGATGGTGCCGTCGAACAGGAACGTGTCCTGGAGCACCACGCCCAAGCGCGTGCGATAGGAGTCGAAGGTCACGGTCGAAAGGTCCATGCCGTCCACCAGCACGCGCCCGTTGCTCGGCCGGTGAAACGATGCCACGAGGCCGATGAGCGTGGATTTCCCCGCGCCGGACGGGCCGACCAGGGCGGTGACAGTGCCGGCTCGCGCGGTAAAGCTCACGTCGCGCAGCACCATCCGATCGCCGTCATAGGCGAAACTCACAGTCTCGAACACGACGTTCCCCACGATGTCCGGCAACGTCGCGCGCCGGTCCGGGTCGGCGTCCTCGAGCTTCTCGGACAGCACCTCTCTTGTGCGCTCCAGACCTGCAAGCGCCTCCGTGAGCTGGGTGCCGATGCTCACAACCTGCACCACGGGCGCCACGAGAAAGCCGAGCAGGATAGTGTACGTGAACAGGCCGCCGAGGGTCATGTTGCCCGCGAGCACCTGCCGCGCGCCCACCCACATGACCGTGGCGCCCACCAGGCCGATCAACAGGCTTCCGGAGAGTCCCATCACGGACATGGCCGTGAGCGTCTTCAGCACGTTGTTCAGCAGGCGCAACACGCCCTGGTGAAACACGTGCGACTCCGCCTCTTCACGGCGGTAGCCCTTGACCACCCGCACGCCGCCCAGCGTTTCGGTGAGCCGTCCCGTGACCTCCGCGTTGATCTTGCCGCGCTCGCGGAACACGGGCCGCATCTTGCCGAACGCGAAATACAGGGCGACCACGAACCCCGCGAGGAACAAGGCCGTCAGGCCGGTCATCGTTGGGCTGATGCTGAACATGATCCCGACCGCCAGGGCTGCCGAGAGAATGCCGCCGGCCAGCTCTACGAGACCGGTGCCGATGAGATTGCGGATCCCTTCGACGTCCGACATGATGCGCGACACCAGCGCGCCCGTCTTGTTCTGGTCGAAATAGGAGACCGACAGGTGGATCACGTGGTGCATCACCTTCTCGCGCAATTCCGCGATCAGGCGCTGGGCGGCCTTCGACAGGAGATGGGTCAGCGCGAACGAGGTGCCGGCCTGGAGTAGCGTGGCACTTCCGACGATGAGCACCAGCGGCAGCAGCAGGTCCACGCGCCGCCCGCCGATCACGTCGTCGATCAGGAACTTGCTGGACGTGGGCAGCACCATGCCCGCCACGCGATTCACGACGATCAGCAAGAAACCCAGCCCCAGCAGGTAACGCCGGGGCCAAATCAACGCCCACACGTCGGGCAGGATGCTCTTCAGGCGCTTCAGGTTGGGTGGCTTGGGGGCGGCGGATGAATCAGCCATGACCGACAAAGGTACACGCGGTGGGGTCTTGATGCCCGCGACTGGAGGGCTAGCCGTGAAACTAGGCGGCAGAGGCGGGAGCGGCGGCAGCAACGCTCCAGTCTGGGGCCTGCCGCCACTGCCGCTCCTGCCGCCGCTCCCGCCGCTTACTGCTGCGGGGCAGCCGTCGCTGCGCCTCCCTTTACGATGTCGTCCAACGCCTTCCGCGCGGCCTTCTTCACCTCGCCGTCCCGGTCCTCGGCGAGCTCCTTGAGCAGGGTGACCGCGGCGTCCGTCCGGGCGAGGGCCAGGCCCTCGACGGCCCCCACCCGGGGCGCCGAGGGGCGGCGGCCCACGAACCGCCCGCCGGGCTCCGCCACCTTGCGCAGGGCTTCGACGGATTCCGGCGTGCCGATGCGGCCCAGCGCCCGATAGAACTCGAGCTTGATGCTGGCGTTTTCCTCTCGCTCGGCGGCGGTCATCAGGGACATCGCGAGTCCCGCCAGCCCCCTGCCCCCGATCTCGGCGGCCACGCGCAGGCGGACCTGGGCGTCAGAGTCGTTCAGCGCGCGCTGGAGATGCCGGGCGCACGGCGCCGTCCCGATCTTCGCGAGGGCGAGGGCGGCGGACTTGCGCACGCGCGCATCCCCGTGCTCGAGCACCTTCCCGAGGTGGGGAATGGCCTCCTCGATCCGGAGCTCGCCGGCCAGGTCGGCGATGTTCCGTACCACGAACCAATCCGGGTGGCGCAACATGTTGATCACCATGTCGGTCCCGTCTTTTGCCGTTCGCAGCACGGCGAGCAGCGCCTTGCGCTCGGCGTACGTGCCCGCGTTTACCAGCAGCTCGAGCAGATGCTGGGTGCCGATGGTGCCCGCGCGTTGCATGATCTCGCCCGCGTCCCGGGCGTACAGCGGATCCAGCAACAGCGGACTGAACGCCTTGAGGATGTTCTCGCCGAGCATGCGGCGCAGCGCGACACCGTATTTCCGGCGGAGATCGCCTTCCTGGAGCCCGCCCTCGTAGCGCATGATGGCGACCACCGCGTCCACCGCCTGCTCCGGGCGCTTGGCCTGGATGACCTCCGCCACGCCGGATGTGACGGCGTTGAGCAGCTCGTTGACGTTGGGGCCGTCAGGTGCCGCCTGCCAGTTGCGCAGCGCGGCGGCGAGCGGCGACATGGCGGCGCGCTTGTGCTCCACCATTTCTGCGTAGGCCGCCCCCTCCTTGGCAGGAATCACTTTGAGGGGCTCACCGCCCACCGGTTGCGCGCCAGGAACCGTCGCGGCCTTGACTGCCTCGGTGACACGCAGCTGCCGGCGCTCGGCCGCCGCGCGCTCCGTCTGCGCGCTCACGACCGACACGCCGGTCACGTTCTGGTCGCGCAGCCGGAGCTCAACGGTCTCGCCGGACGCGTAGCCTGCGAGGTCCGGCGCCAGTGCATTGGCCAGCGAGAGAAGGTCCGCCGGCGCGGCGTGATGACCCACGTGTATCTCCACCACGCTGTGCACCTCCATCTGCTGCGACACCAGGGGCACCAGCGGCACTTCGGGAGGAATCGTGGTGCCTTCCACCGTGAGCCCCGTAGCGCCAAGGCGTAGCGTGTAGCTGCGCTGGGCCGCGAGCTCCACGAGTCCGCGCAAGGCCGTGCGCTGGTCGTCCACTCCGTCGGGGGCGGTCCGGAGCGAGTCCACCAGCTTGGCGAGGAGCAGGGCGAATTTGTGCTGGTCGAGCATCGTGAGAGAGGTCAATCTACCGCTCTCCACGGT
>JACQHC010000109.1 GCA_016199245.1 Gemmatimonadota bacterium
CATCGGCGAGCGCCAGCCGCTGGTGGTGGCGCGCTACGTGGAGAGCATCCACGGCAAGGGTCTGCTGGAGAGCGGGCTCGTCGTCACGGCGACGTGTACCAATTGCCACACGGCGCACGCGAGCTGCCGGCCAGCGACTCCGGCTCGACCGTGCACCCGACCAACGTCGCGGCCACGTGCGGCACCTGCCACCACGGCATCGAGGAGCGGTTCAAGGCGAGCGTGCACTGGTCCGAGACCGCCCGTACGGACGAAGGGCGCGAGCTGCCGACCTGCAAGGACTGTCACACGTCGCACACCATCCGGCGCACGGATCGCGCGGATTTCCGCATGGAGATGATGGACCAGTGCGGGCGGTGCCACACGGCCGAATCGACGACGTTCTTCGACACGTTCCACGGCAAGGTGTCCCGCCTGGGCGACCTCGGCGCGGCGAAGTGCTACGATTGCCACGGTACGCACGACATCTTGCCGGTGACGGATGCGGCGTCCACGCTGAGCCGACGCAACATCCAGAACACGTGCTCCCAGTGTCACACCGGCGTCAACCGCCGGTTCGTGGGCTACCTCACGCACGCCACCCACCACGATCCCGAGAAGTATCCCTTCCTCTTCTGGACGTTCTGGGGGATGACAACGCTGCTCGTGGGGACGCTCACGTTCGCAAGCGGACACACGGGCGCCTGGCTGTGGCGCCTGGCGCGAACGCCGCAACTCAGGCGCCCGCGCGCGGCCGCTGCCGCCGTCCGGCACTACGAGCGGTTCAACGCGTTCGAGCGCGCCCTGCACCTCGTGATGTTGCTCAGCTTTTTCACGCTGGCCCTCACCGGAATGGTGCTCAAGTTCTCCTACGCTGGCTGGGCGCAGGGGTTCGCCGCATTGGTCGGCGGCTTCTCGACCACGGGATTCATGCACCGCGTCGGCGCCGTCACGCTGATCGGCGTGTTCCTGGTGCATCTGTGGGACGTGCGTCGCCGCAAACGTGCCTCGGGGCTCACGTGGCGGCGCTTCGTGTTCTCGGAACACTCGCTGGTCTTCAACTGGAACGACGTGGGGGAGTTTTTCCGTTCCGTCAAGTGGTTCTTCGGGAGCGGCGCCCGGCCCCGGTACGGTCGCTACAGCTATTGGGAGAAGTTCGACTACTTCGCCGTGTTCTGGGGAATGCTCATCATCGGGTCCACGGGCCTGTTGCTGTGGTTCCCCGAGTTCTTCACGCTCGTGCTGCCGGGTTGGACGGTGAACGTGGCGACCATTCTCCACAGCGACGAAGCGCTGCTCGCCGTGGCGTTCATCTTCACCGTGCACTTCTTCAACACGCATTTCCGGCCGGACAAATTCCCCATGGATCCGGTCATATTCACCGGGCGCGTCACGCTCGAGGAGCTCGAACGTGACAAGCCGCGCGAGTTCGAGGAGCTGGTCCGAGAGGGGAAGCTCGAAGGGCGGCTGGTGGAGCCGTACCCCGCGAACCTCGAGAAGGGGATCCGGATCTTTGCCTACACGGCTCTGGGCGTCGGCATCGTCCTGATCGCCCTGATCGTGTACTCCATGCTCATCGGTTACCGGTAGGGAGGGGCACACACATGCGGATGTGGATCAATCCTCTGGTGGTCATGGCCGGGGCGTTGTTGGCGGCCGGCCCGCTCGAAGGCCAGGGCTACCGCCTGCGTCTCGATACCAGGTTCCAGTCGGTGACCTATCGAGGCTGGACCCTCGACAGCGCGCCGGTGGGGGCCACGTCGCCCGGTCCCACCGGCGGGCCGGTCGCGGGAGGCTTCGCCGTGCAATGCGTCGCCGGCGCGGCCTACTGCACGTTCTTCCGCCCGGGTCCGGAGCGGACGGCGACGCCCACGGTCGGTACGGTCGACCTGACGGTGTGGGGACTCGGCATTCCCGGGCTGCGCCTCCACGCCAAGGGACGGGCGCTGGGCGACTTCACCGACCGCAACGTCTGGCCGGGCGTGAAGCCGGCCGTGCAGCTGCTCGAGGGATACGCGGAATACGCCAGCACGCCCCTCACGGTGGAACTCGGGCGAACGCACGTGGCGACGCGGTTCGGTTTTCGCGGGTTCGACGGCGGGCGCGTGGAGATCCGGCCATTCGGGCGGGCGCTGCGGCTGTCCGGGTACGGTGGCTGGGGCCTCGCGCGCGGCGTGGACCTGCCCGTCACGATCGGCGAACTCAATCCTCTGGGCGACTATCAGCCGACCGACCGGCAGACCGTACTCGGCGGCGGGCTCGCTCTCACACTCTGGCGGTTCGCCCTACGCGGCGGCTATCAGCGTGAAGACGATCCGACGACGAACGGCACGACGTTTGAGCGGGCCGCGTTGGACGGCCAGGTGGATCTGGCGCAGGGGGTCGTCGTGTCCGGCGGGGCGGACTACGACATGGCCGCCGGACTCTGGGGTAGCGCGGACGCCGCGCTCAGTTACGCGCCGACGGGCGGCCGCGGTCGCCTGAGCGTGGGCGGCCGGAGCTATCGTCCCTACTTTGACTTGTGGAGCATCTGGGCGGCTTTCAACCCGGTGGGCTACCGGGCGGCGTACGCGTCGGCGACATACACGCTGACCTCCGGAGTCGAGCTCCGAGGGCGGGGTGAGGTATACGAGTATGATGAGTCGGGAGCCACGACGCCGCTGGTGGCCGAGGAGAGCGACGGGTGGCGCTGGGTGATCAGGGCGAGGCTGCTCCGCGTGGACGACTGGGTGTTCGATGCCGCCGCCCACCAGGAGCACGGGCCTGGGGTCGCCTCGCTCGGTTACGAAGGGACGGCCACCTGGGCGCCGGCGGACCCCGTCACGCTCACCGCGCAGGTGGCGCGCGTCCGGCGACCGCTCGAGTATCGGTTCGACGACTCAAAGGTTTGGACCTACGGCCTTCGGGCCGACTACTTGACCGCGAGTGACCTGCGATTCTACGCCGAAGTGCGACGGTACGACGAAACCCGGGAGCGCGACGACGCCGCCGAGCTGTCCTGGGACCAGCTGCGGATCTACCTGGGTGCGACGGTAGTGATCGGCTCGGGCGCCGACGCTCGCCCGCTGCATCCCTCCATCCTCCGCATTCCGGACGTTCGGAGGCCCCAATGAAATCCCTGTCGATTGCCGCGCTGCTCGCGCTGACCGGCGTCGTGACCCGCATCGGGGCGGCGCAGGCTCCTCCGTCGCACCAGGCGTCGGACTGGCTGCTGCGGCACGGTACGCTCGTGCGCCAGGATGCCAGCGAATGCAAGGTGTGCCACACCCGGGAGAACTGCGTGACCTGCCACATCGGGAGCCCGCAGGTGGCGGCCGGGTTCTTCCCCGCCAGCTCGGGTCAGGCCGTGGGGATGCCCGTTCGTCGTCACACCCCACCGTCGCACGATGGTGGCAACTACCGCGCGCGGCACGCGGCGGCGGCGACGGCCACGCCACAAACCTGCGCGAACTGCCACATCCGCTCGGACTGCCTCGACTGCCACCGGCCGGATGCGGCCTCGGGATCGCCGGGCTACCACGCGGCGGATTTCTTGTCCCGGCACGCCGCAGAGGCGTACAGCCGCTCGACGTCGTGCAGCGATTGCCACAGTGCCACCGCGTTCTGTGCCAGCTGCCACAAGAACGCGGGGCTCGCCATTGACGGGCCCCTGGGGAGAGGCTATCACGATGCGAAGCGCTTCTTCCTGGCGGGCCACGGTCTGGCGGCCAGGCAGAGTCTGGAGAGCTGCGTGTCGTGCCACACCGAGAGCGACTGCCTCGCGTGTCATTCGGCGGCGGGCGCGCAGCGGTTCAGCCCCCACGGGCCGGAGTTCAACGCCGCGCGGATGAAAGAGCGCAATCCGGACATGTGCGCGGTGTGTCACGGGGCCAGCGTACCCTAGGTCCTGGTGAAAGGTGTCCTCCGCGGCGACTGGTTGACGGGCTGGTCCGGGCGATTCGCTCCACGCTAGGTGGAGTCGGTCGGACGTGCGACGGGTGACGCAGGCATCGGGGTCCGGGCAGAGGACGGGCTCCGACGGAGGGTGAACTATGGCGTGCTCACGGCTGATTCCTGGTATGCGTGGAGCTGCGCTGGCGCCGAGGGCGCTTCTGCTCGTGATGGCGGAGGTCTTCGCTCCCCCGCCGGCCTGGCCCCAGGGGGAGCGGGGCCCGGCCCAGTCCGTCGAGGCCGGGTCTCGGGTCTTCTTTGCCAAAGGGTGCTTCAACTGCCACTCCGTGCACGGCCGAGGCGGAACCGTGGGGCCCGACCTGGCGCTGATTCCGGGTCGCCGCTCGTTTTATCACCTGGCCGCGGCGCTGTGGAACCACCTACCCCAGATGCAGCGGGAGATGAGCCAGCGCGGCGTCCAGCCGCCACGACTCACGCCGAGAGAGGCGGCGGACCTCACGGCGTTCCTGTTCTGGCTCGATTACTTCGACGAGCCAGGCGACACGGTGCGGGGCGCGCGCCTGTTCCGCAGTCGTCAGTGCATGATCTGTCATCAGGTTCGTGGTTTGGGGGGTGTGGTCGGCCCGGACCTCAGTATCCTCGCGGGATCGCGCACCCCGATCATGATCGCGGCGGGCATGTGGAACCACGCTCCCGACATGACGGCCGCGATGCAGGCCCGCGGTATCCGGCGGCCCAGCTTCACGGGACCTGAGCTGCGCGACCTCCTGGCGTACATGGAAGGCCCCAGCTCGGGTGTGCCGTCGGAGCCGATGTATGTCATGCCGGGGCAGGCCAGCCGTGGCCGGCAGGTGTTCGAGGGAAAGAGCTGCATCCGTTGTCATGGGGCGTCGGAGGGCGGGCGCCGCCGGGGTCCTGACCTGGGTGCGGAGGGCCGCTATGCCAGCGTGCTCGACTTCGCCGCGGCCATGTGGAACAAGGGGCCGCGCATGCTGGAGGCCATGCGGGAGCTCGGGGCCGAGGTCCCCCAGCTGCGGCCCGACGAGATGGCGGACCTGGTCGCGTACCTGTACGCCGGGCGCTACTTCGGCGACGCCGGCGACGCGGCCCGTGGCGAGGAGCTGGTGCGGACCCGAGGCTGCCAGCAGTGCCACGGCGCGCGGATGCCAGCAGGCGATCTTGCGGCGCGCGGTCTGGATTCACCCGCGGCGATCGTGGCGGCCCTGTGGAATCACCTCGGGGCGTCGTTGCCGCTGGGCGGGCGGTGGCCAACCCTCCGTGCGCAGGACGTCGCAGATGTAGCGGCATACTTCCAGGCGGTCAGAGGCACGCAGTGAGGGGCTCGGTCGCGGATCGTTGCTTCACCGTCTACGCCCTGGCCGCCCTGCTCCCGATGGCCCCACACGCGGGCCGGGCTCAGGAAACCCAGGACCCAAGCTGCGTGGCCTGCCATGGGTCGCTTCCCGATGACCGTCTGGCAACGCCGGCCAAGCTCTTCCCGACTGACATACACGCCCAGCGCGGCTTCACGTGCGTGGCGTGTCACGGAGGCGATGCTAGTGCCGCCGGCTTCGAGGCCATGGATCCCGCACGGGGCTTCCTGGGCCGCCCGCGCGGGCGGATGCTCTTGGATGTGTGCGGGCGGTGCCACTCGAGCGCGGAATTCATGCGGCGCTACAACCCGGCCCTGCGCGTCGATCAAGTCACGGAGTACCGGTCCTCGGTTCACGGGCAGCGCCTCCTGCAGCACGGCGACACGCTGGTGGCAACCTGCTCCAGCTGCCATCGCCCGCACCAGATGCGTCCGCCCTCAGACCCGCAGTCGAGCGTGCACCCGGTCAATGTCGCCGCCACATGCGGGGCCTGCCACGCCGACGCGGACCGCATGCGGCCGTACGGGCTTCCCACGGACCAGCTCGAGACATACCAGCGCAGCGTTCACTGGCGCATGCTGTCCGAGGAAGGCGATCTGTCGGCGCCCGTCTGCAACGACTGCCACGGCAATCATGGCGCCGCGCCGCCCGGAGTCTCCTGGGTGGGCAACGTGTGCGGTCAGTGCCATACGACCATGGCGGAGAAGTTCCGTGACAGCCGGCACGCCCAGACGTTCGCCATGCTCGGCGTGCCCGGCTGTGCGGCGTGTCATGGCAACCATGATATTCAGGACGCGACTGTGAGTCTGTTGGGGCTCGACAGCGGGGCGGTGTGCGCTAATTGCCACGCGGCGACGGATGGCGGCGGCCTGATCGCGACCGGGATGCGCGGGCTCATCGACTCGCTCGAGACACGTTTCGATTCGGCCCGTCATCAACTGGAGCGGGCGGAGCGGGCGGGCATGGAAGTGAGCCGTGCGCTGTTCCAGCTCGAGGGCGCGCAGAACGCCCGCATCGCCGCACGGACCGCGGTGCACTCGTTCGATCTGATTGCCGTGCGCCGCGAGGTAGAAACCGGCCTCGCGGTGAGCGACTCCGGTCTGGCGGCGGGCCGGCGGGTTCTCAAAGAGCTCAATTTCCGGCGGACCGGGCTCGCCGTCTCTGTCACAATCATCGTGGCACTGATTGCCGGCGTGCTGCTCAAGATCCGGCAGATCGAACGCCGCGGTTGAAGCACAGGGTCCCCAGCAACACAGGAGGGTCTCGATGGCGGATGGGCTCACGCAGCCGGGCCAATCCCGGCGCCGCTTTGTCGACTGGCTACTCAGCCGGACGCTCACGACCTGGCTGCTTAGCACCAGCGTCGGCGGCCTGGTTCTCTCGGTCCTGTACCCGGCCGGCCGGTATCTCGTACCACCGGCTGCGGGAGAATCGGCGACGGCGGCGGTCACGCTGTCCATCAAGACAGAGGACCTCGCCCCCAACTCGGGCCAGATCTTCAAGTTCGGCAATCGCCCGGGGATCGTCGTGCGGACCGCCTCGGGAGATCTCCGGGCCTTCTCCGCCACGTGCACCCACCTTGGCTGCATCGTCCAGTACCGGTCCGACGTCAGCCATATCTGGTGCGCGTGCCATAACGGCCACTTCGACCTCAACGGCCTCAATATCCAGGGCCCGCCGCCACGGCCTTTAGAGGCATTCACGGTGAACGTGCGGGGTGACGAGATCGTGGTGAGCAAGGGAGCATGAGGCCGCCCCTCTCCAAGAGGCTCGGCATGCTCTGGTCCTGGCTGGATGACCGTCTGGGCCTGGCGGAGTTGGGGAAGCTCGCGGTCAAGAAACGTGTGCCGGTCCACCGGCACACGGTCTGGTACTACCTCGGCGGGATGACGCTGTTCCTGTTCATGGTACAGGTAACGACCGGCGTCCTGCTGCTGTTCTACTATCGCCCCACCGCAGAAGATGCGTACGAGTCCATCCAGTTCATCATGGCAGAGGTGCAGTTCGGCTGGCTGGTCCGCTCCATCCATGCCTGGTCGGCCAACCTCATGATCTTCACGCTGTTCCTGCATTTTCTCAGCGTACTCCTGCTCAAGGCGTATCGCCCTCCGCGGGAGCTGACGTGGGTCTCGGGCTTCGTGCTCCTGGCGGTTGCGCTCGGGTTCGGGTTCACGGGCTATCTGCTTCCTTGGAACGAGCTGGCATACTTCGCGACCCGAGTCGGAACGGAGATCGTGGGCGTCGTGCCCGCCGTGGGCGAATTCTCGCTGCGCGTGCTGCGCGGGGGCGAAGACGTGAGTGGGGCGACGTTGACGCGGTTCTACGCCATTCACGTCGCCGTGCTCCCAGCCATTGCTGTGGGCCTGCTGGGCATGCACCTCTTCCTCGTGCAGCGGCACGGCATGAGCGCCCCGCTCGAGCAGGAGTCACGCGGCGACGCGCCGCCTTCCATGCCGTTCTTCCCGAACTTCCTACTGCGGGATCTGGTTGGGTGGCTGGTGGCCCTCGCCGTGCTGGCTTCCCTGGCCGCGTTCTTCCCCACGGAGCTTGGCACCAAGGCCGACCCGTTTGCGCCGGCGCCGGTCGGCATCAAGCCCGAGTGGTACTTCATGTTCATGTTCCAGACGCTGAAGTACCTGCCGGCGCACATTCTGTTCATCGAAGGAGAGGTCGTAGGCATCCTGGCGTTCACCGTTGGTGGCCTGCTGCTGCTGGTGATCCCGTTCCTGGATCGCCGAGCAGCGCGCGGCCAGCGGAGCCCCCTGTTCACGTGGCTCGGGATCGGGCTCATTGTCTATGCCGTCGTCTTGACCTACCTCGGCTACACCATGAGCCCGACCCAGTAGGCCGGGCACCTCCTTCGGCAAGTCATCGGCCTGACCGGGCTTGCGGCAATCCTTGTTGGCCTGGGTGGCGTCATCCTCGGGGGTCGGCGCCAGGGCAGGTGATCTCGGCAGCGCAGCCTCGCCTGCACGATGAAGCGTGAGCTAGTCCGTCTTCACGATTTCTTGCGAAAGTCCCAAATAGACTTGTCCCAGTCTCCGTAGCAGTGTTTCGGGGCAGTTCCCCCGTTCTCTCGACCCCGGAGGGGAACCGTGCGGTCCGGCTCGCCTAGCTCTCGTGATGACATGGGCGTCGCAACCTGCGGCCTGCTCATGCTCGCCCTCAGTCTCGCGTTTCCCGGAAGTCTCCCCGCCCAGTCGGACACCAAGGTCCTGTATGATGCGCGGTGCGGGTCCTGTCACGGCGTAGGTGGAGCAGGGGACGGAGCAGCCGCCAAGGCGCTGAAGGTCCCGCTGCCGAGCTTCACCGACTCCGCCTTCGCTGCCGGTCGGACCGACGAGGAGCTGACCGCGTCGATCGCGAACGGGAAGGCCCCCATGATGCCGGCGTTCGGGAAGCAGCTCAAACCGGAGCAGATCAAGGCGTTGGTGGCCTACATCCGCCAGTTGCGGAAACCGTCCGCGAAGTAGCCGAGCCCTGGCCGCGCGCCGCCTCGGATGATCGAGCAACCTCTCCCGCCCGGGGGTCCCGGCGCCCGCATGACCGGCGTGTCGGGAGCCAGGAGTCGTGTCTGGCGCTACGTGGGTGTTGGTCTCCCCCTGCTGGGGCTGCTTGTGCCCGTGCTGCTGGTGGCAGTCCGCCGCCCCGCGGTGTCGCAGCCCATCGAGTTCAACCACCTGAAGCACACCAAGGACCTGCAGCTCGACTGCCAGTTCTGTCACGAGTACGTGACGAGCGGCGCCCATTCAGGGCTTCCCGCGGCCGACAAGTGCGGCATTTGCCACCAGGTCCCGCAAGGGGAGTCTGCGGAGGCGGCGCGGGTAACCGAACTCCTGACGCGGGGCGATCCGCTGCAGTTCAACAAGCTGTTCCGTTTAGCGGACCACGTGTTCTATACGCACAGCCGCCACGTCGGAATCGCCAAGCTGGAATGCGAGCGGTGCCATGGTGGCATCGCCACGACAGAACGGCCACCCAAGCGTCCGCTCGTCACGATCACGATGGACTACTGCATCTCATGCCACCGGGAAACCGGACAGTCCGTGGACTGCGTGACATGCCACCGGTAGTCAGGAGGTGCGGATGAGCGTCACGCGGCGGGAGTTCGTGTGGACGGCCGGCGCGGCGGCGGCGGCGCTCGCGTTTCAGCGGGGCCAGGACATCTTCTGGACGCCTCCTCAGCTTCCCGACGCGGGTTGGGACCCCGGCATCGAGAGCCGGCTCACGTCAACGTGCCTCCTCTGCCCCGCGCGTTGCGGCCTCCAGGGCCGCACCGTGGACGGTCGCCTCGTCCGCATCGCCGGCAACCGATTGCATCCGATGAGCAAGGGGGGCGTCTGCGCGCGCGGCGTGGCCGGTGTCCAGATGCTGTATCACCCCGAACGGATTGCGACGCCCCTGCAGCGCATCGGCCCGCGCGGCAGCGGGCAGTGGGAGGCGGTCGAGCCTGAGGCCGCCCTTACGCTCCTCGCCGATCGGCTCGCAGCGCTGCGCGACGCCGGCCGGCCGGAAGGGCTGGCGCTCCTGGCGGGCTACTGCGCCGGCACGATGCAGGATTTGTGGCGTCAGTTTCTCGCGACATACGGGTCACCCAACTACATCGCCGACGACTATCCGGACGGAACCGAGCAGATCGCCGCCCTGATGCACGGCATTCCGCGGCGTCCCGCCTACGACCTGGAACAGAGCGACCTGATCCTCTCGTTCGGTGCGCCGCTGTTTGAATCGTGGTGGTCCCCGGTTCAGGCGTTCGCGGGCTTTGCCCGCCCCGGCGATGAGAGTGGCGAGCGCCCGCGGTTGATCCAGGTCGATACGCGTTTCTCCAAGACCGCTGCCCGGGCCCATACCTGGGTGGGCGTCCGACCGCAGACGCACGCCGTACTCGCCCTGGGCATCGCCTACGTCCTGATCCGCGACCAGTTGTACGATGTCGACTTCGTCGCACGGCACGTCAACGGTTTCGAGGACTTCCGGGACGCCAGCGGCCGATTGCATGAAGGGTATCTCTCGCGGGTCGTGCGTCACTACCGCCCCGAAGAGGTGTCCGCGAGCACGGGCGTGCCCATCGAGACCATTACGTCGCTAGCCCGAGCCCTGGCAGCGAGCCGACGGTCGGTCGTGATTGCGGGTTCCGACGTGATGCTGAGTCCGAACGGGTTGCTCGCCGGCCTCGCTGTCCACAGCCTCAACGTTCTGATGGGGCGGATCAACCGCCCCGGCGGGATTGCGTTCGGTGACGATCCCCCGCTGGCTCCCGTGGGGCCATCCCGGCACGTGCGCCTGCCGCGGATCGGGACGATGCCGCCGTTCGGCCCGGGTGATCCGGCGCTCGAATTCGCCACGGCTGTTGGTCGAGGCGAAGGACCGGCGGTCGAGGCGCTGCTGCTGTACTACGCCAATCCACTCGCCTCATCCACGCACCCGGAGCGGTGGCGCGATGCGCTCGACAGGATCCCGTTCGTCGTCAGCTTGTCGCCGTTCATGGATGAGACCACGCAGCACGTGGATCTGGTCCTCCCTGATCTGCTTCCCTACGAGCGCTGGCAGGACGCGCCAGCGCCCGCCTCGTACCCCTACCCGGTGTGGGGCGTGACGCAGCCGCTCGTCGAGCCGCCGCCCGGTGGAATCCACACCGGGAACGCCATGCTCGCCGTGGCCGCGCGTCTGGGTGGCGCAGTCGCGGCTGGTCTGCCATACGAGGACTTCACGGTCCTGCTCAAGGCCCGCGCCCGCGGCCTGTTCGAGGCCCGGCGCGGCATGATCCTGGGCGACGAGTTCGAGCGCACGCACCATCGTCAGATGGAAGAGCGCGGTTGGTGGTTGCCCGAGCATGAGGAGTTCGAGCCGTTCTGGGACGACCTCGTGCAGCGCGGGGGCTGGACCGACCTGCTCCGCGACTACACCGACCCCGATCGCCTGGCGCAGACACCGAGTGGGAAGGTCGAGTTGTTGCCGGCCGAGCTCCTCCGCGCGCTCGCGGTAGATGGTGGTGGACGGCAGCCGTATGTCGACGTGGCCGGTTTGCCGCTCGAGGGTGACGACGCGTTCCCGCTCCGGCTCCTCCCATACCGCGTGTCGACGTTGGCGTCGGGGACGCTGGCACTGGAACCCTGGCTCGCGGAGCAGCCGGACATCCTCCAGCATGTACCATGGGTACCCTGGGTTGAAGTGCATCCGGACACTGCACGGTCGTTTGGTCTCGACGACGGGACGCTCGTGTGGGTCAGCTCGGCGCGAGGTCGGTACCAGGCGCGCTGCAAGCACTATCGTGGCACGGCGCCGGGGCACGTGAACGCACCGTATGGGTTGCGACACCCGGACGGAGCCCTGGCCAGCCCGCTCCAGCTGCTCGACGGTTCTGCCGATCCGCTGACAGGTCTTCTGTCGTGGTCGTCCACGTTCGTACGGCTCGAACGCGCGTAGGAGTGCACCGATGACTCGCTGGGGCATGGTGATCGACCTCGACCGCTGCACGGGGTGTGCGGCCTGCGAGGTCGCGTGCAAGAGCGAGAACAACATCGCGACTGTCCCGTCGAGACAGGCGGACATGGGACGGGCAATCAGCTGGATGAAGGTCATGACCGAGGTCGAGGGGGAGTTCCCCAACAACACCCTGCAGTTCTACCCGCGGCCCTGCATGCACTGTGACAACCCGCCATGCATCACGGTGTGCCCCGTGCGAGCGACGTACATCAATGACGAAGGTCTGGTCGGCCAGATCTATCCCCGCTGCATCGGCTGCCGGTATTGCGCTAACGCGTGTCCCTACACGGTCAAGTACTTCAACTGGTACGGTCCGGAGTGGTCCGAGTCGGAACGCCGGCATTTGAATCCCGACGTCTCGGTCCGCCCCAAAGGTGTGATCGAGAAGTGCACGTTCTGCCATCACCGGCTGCAGAAGGCCCGGGAGGCGGCGCGGGCAGAGGGGCGCGTGCTGCGTGAGGAGGACTATCAGCCCGCGTGTGCGGAAGTGTGTCCCACCGGCGCCATCGTGTTCGGCGACCTGGACAACCCCAACCACCGCGTGGCCGAGCTCAAGGAGGATCCGCGGGCGATGCGTCTGCTGGAGGATCTGGGCACACAGCCCAAGGTGTACTACCTCCGCTCGAGGCAGTGAACATGCGTGCGGACGTGCGCGACAAGCTTGCCAGCCTGCCCGAAGACGAGCGGGTCCTCCTGCGGCCCCTCGTCGATACGTCGCCGCGCTTCTACATGGTGGCCGCCGTCCTCGCGGCCGTGGTTGTCTGGGGATTCGTTGCCTACTACTTGCAGGTGCGCTACGGCCTCGGTCGCACCGGATTGAACCGCCCGGAGTATTGGGGCATCTACATCATCTGCTTCGTCTTCTTCATCGGCATCAGCCACGCTGGCACGCTGATATCCGCGATCTTGCGGGTCAGCCAGGCGGAATGGCGGCGCTCCATCACCCGGTCCGCGGAACTGATCACCGTGCTCGTGATCGGATTCGGCGCCATCCAGCCCATCATCGACCTCGGCCGGCCGGACCGGCTGCTCAATGTGGTGTTCCATGCGCAGTTGCGGTCCCCCCTGCTGTGGGATGTGATCAGCATCGGCCTCTATTTCACGTCCTGCACGATCTACCTCTACGTCCCCCTGCTCCCGGACCTGGCCATTATCCGGGATTCGGGCATCAAGGCGCCACGCCTGTACCGGTTCCTGGCAGCGGGCTATCAAGACACGGTGGTCCAGCGGGCGCGCCTCGAGCGGGTCATCGCGATCCTCTCCGTCGCCGTGATCCCGATTGCGATCTCGGTCCACACGATCATCGGCTGGATCTTCGCCATGACCCTGCGGCCCATGTGGCACAGCACGATCTTTGGACCGTATTTCGTCATTGGGGCCATTCACTCGGGGATCGCCGCCATTCTGGTGGCCATGGTGGTGTTGCGCCGCGTGTATGGGCTGGAGCACTACTTCCGCGCGGTGCACTTCGACTACCTGGGCAAGATGCTGCTCATCCTCAGCTGCCTGTGGTTCTACTTCACGTTTGCCGAGCATCTGACCGTGCTCTACGGCGCGGAGCCGGCGGAGATGCGGACCTTCTGGGCCAAGATCAGCGGCCGGTACGCGGTGCCGTTTTGGACCATGGTCGGGGGATGTTTCCTGGTCCCCTTCGTTCTCATGGCCCGTCGCGCGACCCGGACGCCGGCAGGGGTTTTCATCGCCGGGATCGCGGTGGTCATCGGTATGTGGCTGGAACGGTACAACATCGTGGTGCCGACGTCGGTCAACCCCATCTGGGAGATGGAAGCCATCGGCCGGTACCTGCCGTCGTGGATCGAGATCTCGATCATGGCCGGTGCGTTGGCCGGGTTCACGCTGCTCTACATGGTCGCGACCAAGTTTGTGCCGATCGTATCGATCTGGGAAATCAAGGAGGCCCGCGCGGTCGTCGAGGAAGTGGCGGAACGGGTACGGCGCTATTCCAGTGGATTCACGACACCGAAGCTGACGGATAGCGCATGAGTCCCGTTGCTCGCGTACTGACGTCGTTGCGCCTCGCGGTCACGGGCTTGGCGTTGGCGTGGCATGTGACGGCGCCGGCAAGCTGGGCCCAAGAGAGTCCCCGTATCACGGGCGACCCCATCGCGGGCCGCCGGATGTTCGTCGAGCGGGGCTGCGTCGACTGCCACTCGATCTGGGGGAACGGCGGGACTTTGGGTCCCGATTTCGCCCTCGTCGGCGCCGGCCGCAGCCTGCAACAGCTGGCCGGTTTGTTCTGGAACCACACGCCCCGGATGATCGAGACGGTGCGGCGGCGGGGCGTCGCGTGGCCGACCTTCACGGCCGACGAGCTCGCGGACTTCATCAGCTACGTCTACTACGTCAAGCTGTTCGACGAGCCCGGCAGCCCCGAGCTGGGGGAACGATGGTTCCGCGAGATGCGCTGCCGCGAATGCCATTCCCTCGGGGGCGTCGGCGCCGCGGTCGGGCCGGCGCTCGATAGCTACGCCCGGTACCCAGCCCCCATCAGGCTCGCGCAAGGGATGTGGAACAGCGGACCCGCCATGCGAGCCCGTCTGGCAGCCCGCGGCGTCCCGCTGCCGGTGTTCCTCGGCCGGGAGGTCGCGGACCTACAAGCCTACATCCGTCAGGCGTCCAGCCTCGGAAGCCGCGACCTCAGGTTCCTCGAGCCGCCGGACCCCAATGCTGGCCGCCGCCTGTTTGTCACGAAAAGCTGTGTGGTGTGCCATGGCGCAGACGGTCACGGTTCGGAGAAGGGGCCGCCGCTACACGAGATCACGCAGCGGCGCCGCGTCTCGGAGATCGCGGGACTGATCTGGAACCACTCTGGGGCGATGGCCACGGCGCTCGAACGCGAGGGTCTCGCGTTGCCCCGATTCACCGGCACGGAGATGGCTGACGTCATCGCCTTTCTATACTACTTGCGCTACTACGAGACCGGCGGCGATGCACGGGAAGGAGAGCGCCTGTTCGAGGCCAAGGGCTGTGCCCGCTGCCACGCACGGGACGGCTCGCCGTCGGTCGGGCCCGACCTTTCCCAGTCGGACGCCGCGTCCACGCTCCTGGGACTGGCCGCCGCCATGTGGGACCACGCGCCCGCGATGTACGACCTGATCCAGACTCAGCGCATCGAGTGGCCCCGATTCGAGGGGGACGAGATGCGGAACCTCTCGATCTACTTGCAGCGACTCAGCCAGCAGAAGCGGGCGGGGCAGTGAGCGCGTTTCACGGGTGCTTCACGACGTCTTTAGCGGCGGGCATGCTCCGTTGCTGGCGCAGCGTCCGGACTCGCGATAGTCTGTCTTCAGCAGCGGTGGCTGAGGTTCTGGGCACAGTGGCGCTGTAGTTTTCTATCGACGTGGCGCACCATCTGTGGTCAGGTAGCAACGTGTCGATCTCACGGCCGGGCGATCCCCGCCCTGCCATTGCAACGAGGGAGGCTTCATCGATGATGCGTGAGCGATGGCTGATTCCCCTGGCCTTGGTTGCCGTGGCCGTCTTCGCGGTCGATCCGGCCCTGAGCCAAACCCCCGCCGCCGCCGCCAAGCCACCGGCCATGAAGCACGCCGCAGCGGGCCGCGACAACTGCCTGATGTGCCACGCTCGCGGTGTGATGGAGCCCGTGCCCGACGTGCCGGAGAACCACGCCGACCGGCCCGTCGAAGCATGCCAGTGGTGCCATGCCCCGGACGCCGCGATGCAGACCAAGACGGCCCAGCCCATGAAACACGCCGCCGCCGGCCGCGAGAAGTGCATGATGTGTCACAACCCGGGCGTCATGGAAGCCGTGCCGGACGTGCCAGCGGATCACAAGGGTCGGGCGGAGAAACTCTGCGGCCTCTGCCACCAGGCGGCCGCGAAGGAATAGCGCGGCTCCGATACCAACCGGAAGCACAGCGTTCGCCGGTTCAGGCCAACGAGCTGGTGGACCGCATCCGGCGGTTGGGAAAACCCGGGCGGAGTGGTGAACTGGCGCAGGGGCTGTGGTGCGTGATCTCTCGGCATGCGGCGACAGGCCCGGGGTAGCGGTGCCTGTCCACAGCTCACGTGGAGCTCTTATGACAGCGCTACGCGGAGTCCACGAGTTCGGCAAGCGTGCAATGTGGCCTTGGCTCTGCTGCGCCGTGGTTCTGGGCTGCCGGCAGAGCGACTCTCAGGCCGGGACGGCCGGTGATACGATCCCGTCCCTCTCCTCGATGGATCAGATCCTCCTGGCCGCGTCCAAGGTCATCCTTCCACCGCCTGGCTTGGCGCCGGCCGATCTGCCAGATCCAAACTCTCCAGGTGCCCTCGCGATCGCCAGGTACTGCGTGGCCTGTCATGCGCTTCCCGCGCCGAGCAGCCATTCAGCGACGGACTGGCCCCAGGTGCTGCGCCGGATGTGGGCTCGCATGGACGGACTCCCGCGCCGTTTCAACGTGCCGGTGCCCACGACGGGCGAACGCGTGGTGATCACCCGTTACACAGTGGCGAACGCCCTGAAAGTGAGCGGCGCCAACTTGCCGCAGGGGCCAGGCCGCGAACGGTTCGAGCGCACCTGCAGCCGCTGCCACGAGTTGGCCGATCCCCGGCAGCATACGCCTGGCGACTGGGTGGCCGTCGTGACGCGGATGAGCCAGCACATGGAGCAGATGGTCGGTCAGCCGCTCGATGCACAGGAGTTGCAGCAGATCGTCCTGTATCTGGAGGGTGCCTCGAAAGCGACGCGACGGCCCTAGCCCCGCGCGGGTAAGCACCCGACGGCGTCACGCCGTCTGCGGAGCCGCCGGCCGAACCGCCTCCGACTCGGGCCAGGGCGGCAGAATCTTGGCGATCGCCCAGAGGATCGCGAAGGGCAGCACGAGGAGCGCGATCGTCATCCCCAGGCCCTCGATGCCCAGGAGCTCGACCTTGTACACGGTCAGGCCGCGCAGGCTCTTGGAGAACAGCTGGCCGCCGATCACGACGTTCCACCGGATGCTGAAAATCCCGATCTGCACGAACACTGCCGATGTGAGGTAGATCAGCTGGCGCAGGTCGGGCGGCGTCCGGAACATGCCGCCCTTGCGCAGGGCCGGTGACGTGGTGCCCAGGGCTATCAGCGGAATCAGCGTGCCGATCAGGACCTGCAACACGATGAGGCTGATGAACAGCCGGTTCTCCACCAGTTGGCCCAGAATCTCAATGGACTCCTCGGCCTCGTAGAGGCGGTGAATGAAATCCAGCGACTCGAGCGAGGCATCCACCACCAACGCGTAGAACAAGAACTGCGCCAGCTTGTCGAGGCAGGGCATGTCGATCTTCTGCCACCGGAACATGGTGGTCAGCATGTAGAGCACCAGGACGAGGGCGATTCCGGACACGATGGCGGAGAACAGGAACACGACCGGCATCAACACGCTGCTCCACCAGGGGTTTGCCTTCACCGAACCGAAGATGAAGCCGACGTAGCCGTGGAGCAGGAATGCCGAGGGAATGCCGATGATGGTGATCCAGCGTCCCGCGCTCTCGTCGAAGCGCAACGCCCGTGGGGAGAGGTCCGTCGCACCGAGCGTCAGCCCGTAGTACAGCCAGCGGCGCCACCCGGTGGACGCCTGCGCCCACTGCACCATGTCCTTCCGGTAATCCAGCCAGATCTCGAGCAGCAGCACGACCATCAGGTACCAGGCATAGACGAACCCGAACATGGCCATGGCCGACTTCGTGTTCGGCGTCAGGAAGATCTGGTATGACCGCTCCGGGTGGCCGAGGTGGGCCTGGAGCGGCAGCGGAGCCACGATCAGGAACGCGAGGGCGGTGAGCAGCGCTAGGCGATAGGTCGGCTGCACCTCCTTGACGTTGAACACGCGCTCGAGGGAAGCGAGGATGAACGCGCCGGCCACGAGTCCCGTGAGGTACGGATACAGCACGATCAACAGGCTCCACTGGAGCTCGTACTCGTTGGGGTAGATGTAGCCTTGCACGCTTACCTCACCTCGACGTCGAGGTTGGCGTAGTAGACCTTGGGTCTCGTGTTCAGGTTCGGCTTCAGCACTTGCAGGTCGTTGAACCGCATGAACTGCGCGAGCGGCGTGGCCCGACCCTCCACTTCACCGAACACGCGCGCCCCCGTGGGGCAGACCTCGACGCAGGCGGGGACTTTCCCCTTGACCAGCCGGTGATAACAGAACGTGCATTTCCCGGCCACGCGCTTGTCGGGGTGCATGTAGCGGGCCCCGTACGGGCATGCCTGGATGCAGTACCGGCAGCCGATGCAGTACTCCTCGTCCACCAGCACCACGCCGTCTTCGGTTATGAATGTCGCGCCGACGGGGCACACCTGTACGCAGGGCGGGTTCTCGCAATGGTTGCACAGCTTGGGGACGAAGAACGTCCGCAGGACGTTCCCCTCGTCCTCGATCGGCGGGAACCCGTCCAGCCCGCCGTTGGGGCTGTCCACCTCCACCCTGCCGTCGGGGCGGAGAACGTAGCGCTCGATCCACGTGTTGAAGAAATACGGCTCCTCCGGGACGTCGTTTTCGATCTTGCAGGCGGCGACGCACCGGGCGCAGCCGATGCACTTGGTCACGTCCACGCCCATGCCGTAGAAATGCTCGGTGGCGTCGTATCCCCCGCTCTCCTGCGCCACGAGGGCGGGGAGCTTCACGACGCCGAGCAGCAAGGGGCTGCCGGCACAGGCGGCCTCGATCACGTGTCCCAGGAACGCCCGCCGGTCTACGGGCGAGCCGCCCTGCGCTGGAGTGACTTCGCCGCTCCCAGAAGGACGGGCCCCGTCTGGGGTCATCGGATCTCCGGGTAGTGCGGGTAGTGGCACTGCCAGCACAGGTTGGGTTGCCCGTGGCTTTCCATCTCCACCTGGGGAACACCGGTTTCCGGCGTGCCGTGACATTGGCCGCAGAATGTCCGGCTCTCCGGTTTCCCGGGCAGCGCCGCCCGCGGGTTCGTCCGGTGTTGCGGCGGGGCCTGGTGGCACGTTTCGCACGTCAGCGCCGCGTGCGGTGAGACGGCCTTCTGGCGCGCGAAGTGCCCGTGGCACGCGCTGCAGGCCTCGGGGGGGGTGGGGGGTTCCGGTGTGTGCGGCCGGTGGCACCCGATGCACGGCGCGCGCGGATTGTGCGCCACCGGGTCGATCTGCGGAAACCCCAGCGGACGCGAGGGGTCGAACGCATGGCAGGCCGTGCAGAGTTCCCGTTTGCGCACGACGCTGGGTTTCACTTCGAGCGGCGCGAGCACGTGGGCCTGCGCGGGCCCGTGACAGACCTCGCAGGTCACCCCCCGATGGTTCCCGGCGCCGTGGGGCTTGAGCACGTCATCGTGACACACCGCACACTCCGCCCGCCCGGCGAACTTCACCGGCTGGGCCGCGATCGAGTCGACCGCCGCCGCGCGGTAATGCCCGCGATCCCCGAACGTATCCGGGATGAGGAGCCCGCGGGCGACGAACAGGCCGCCGAGCGCCACACCAAACACGATGGCCAAACGCGGGACCTGCTGGGGAAGTGACCGCATCCTGTCGCCTCACACAACGTGCCGGAAAACGCGGGGCGGGTGGGGCGGGGCGCCCGCGACAGGGGCCACGCTATGGCCCTGAGAGTGAAAGAAGGATGAAGGGGGCTTGACGCGAGCCTGAAATAACGCCGCCCAATGCCAGCGTCTCCTGGAGTCCCGATGGCTCGGCGAGCGCGGCGAGTCGGTTGGCGCACATCGCGTTCGGGGCCTAGGTTCACGTCATGTCGATGCGCAGCGATGCCATCAGCTGGTCTCCCAAGGGGTCGGTCCGGCTGCTGGACCAGACCCTGCTGCCGGCGACCGTGCGCCACGTCGAGATCGACTCGATTGACGGCATGGTCGAGGCAATCCAGGCGCTCACGGTTCGCGGGGCGCCGCTGATCGGCATCGCGGCTGCCATGGGCCTGGCCGCCGCAGCGGGAAGACGGGCGACGACGGGCGACGACGGGCGACGGCGACCGACGGCGGGGGAGAAGAGGCGACGAACGGCGGGCGTGGGTGACGAAGGGCGCCTGAAGGGACCGGAGGCCGGCGTGACGCCCGAGTGGATCGACGACGCGATCCGGCGACTCGCCTCCGCGCGCCCGACGGCGGTGAACCTCCGCTGGGCCCTGGACCGCATGCGCCGCGCCGCGGAACCGTGCTTTCGGCGCGGGGAGCGGGGTGCCGTCGTGGCAGCCGAGCTTCGAGCTGAAGCCGAGCGGATTTGGGACGAGGACGCAGCGATGTGCGAGGCGATCGGGCAGTTCGGTCAGGCGCTGGTGCCGGCCGGGGCCACGATCCTGACGATCTGCAACACCGGCATGCTGGCCACCGGCGGCATCGGAACGGCCCTGGGCATCACCCGGACCGCTCATGAAATGGGCAAGGGCATTGACGTCATCGCCTGTGAGACCCGTCCCCTGGGTCAGGGGGCACGCCTCACGATGTGGGAGCTGGCCCGGCTCGGCATTCCCGGCCGCCTGATCGTGGACGCAGCGGCGGCTTCGCTCATGGCGAGCGGGGAAGTGGACCTCGTCGTGACCGGGGCCGACCGCATTGCGGCCAACGGCGACGTGGCCAACAAGGTGGGGACCTATGCGCTGGCCGTGCTGGCGCGGGCGCATGACCTTCCGTTCTACGTCGCGGCGCCCGTGAGCACCGTGGATCCGGCAACGGCCTCGGGCGACGGCATTCCCATCGAGGAACGCGCGGCGCGCGAAATCACGACGGTGCCCGGCGTCGCGGCGTACAACCCGGCGTTCGACGTCACGCCGGCGGAACTCGTCAGCGCGATCATCACTGATCGCGGCGTCCTCCGTCCGCCCTTCGCCGAGAGCCTTCGGAGGGTCGTGTCGGACGCCGCCCCGCAGCCCGCTTAGCTCGCGCCCGCGCTTGACCTCCGTTCTTGCCCTGGACCAGGGCACCACCGGTTCCACCGCGTTGGTCGTAGCGGACGACGGCCGAGTCCTGGGCCGCGGCTACCGCGAGATTACGCAACACTATCCTCGTCCCGGCTGGGTCGAGCACGATCCTGAAGAGATCTGGCGCCAGACCCTCGAGGCGGCTCGCGAAGCGGTGAGGTCAGTCGGAGGCCCGCCGGCGGCCATCGGCATCACGAATCAGCGGGAGACCGTTGTGGTGTGGGAGCGAGCCACCGGGCGCCCGCTGCATCGCGCGCTCGTGTGGCAGGACCGGCGCACGGCGGATCGCTGCCGCGCGCTCCAGGCTGAGCACGGCGATGCGATGATCGGGGAGCGCACGGGCCTGGTGTGGGACCCGTATTTCTCGGCCACCAAGATCGAATGGCTGTTGCGGGAGGTCGTGGGCCTCCGCGCGCGAGCGGAACGCGGCGAGGTGGTCTTCGGCACGATCGATGCCTGGCTCATTCACCGGCTCACCGGCGGCGACGCCTTCGTGACGGATCACACCAACGCCTCGCGTACGCTGCTGTATGATCTCACCGCGAAGGGGTGGAACGCTGATCTGCTGGATCTGTTCGGCGTCCCGCCAGCCGCGCTGCCCGCCATCAAGCCGTCATCGGGCGAGGTCGGCGTTGCCCGCAAGGAACACTTCGGCGTTCCGATTCCCGTGTGCGGGATCGCGGGCGACCAACAGGCCGCGCTCTGGGGCCAGGGATGCTGGGAGCCCGGACAGGCCAAGTGCACCTATGGCACGGGCGCTTTTCTCTTGATGTTTGTGGGGCCGGGTCCGCACACGAGCGCCGGCCGCGCCCGGGAGTCCAGAGGGCTCCTCCGCACGGTAGCGTGCGATGCCGCCGGCGCGCCGGCCCTCGCGCTCGAGGGGTCCGTGTTCATCGCCGGGGCCGCCGTGCAGTGGCTGCGCGATGGTCTGGGGCTGATCGCGCGGGCGGACGAAACGGACGTCCTCGCGCGCAGTGTCGCGGACACGGGCGGCGTGTACTTCGTGCCGGCGTTTGTCGGGCTCGGCGCCCCGCACTGGGAATCGGAGGCCAGAGGAACGATCGTAGGGCTGACGCGCGGAACCGGGCGAGCCCATCTGGTCCGTGCGGCGCTCGAGGCCATGGCCTACAGCACGCGGGAAGTGGTCGAGCAGATGGTTGCCGAGTCCGCGGTGCCCCTGGCGGACCTGCGGGTGGATGGCGGCGCCGCCGCCAACAACTGGCTGATGCAGTTCCAGGCCGACGTTCTGGGCGTGCAGGTCGCGCGGCCGGACGTGGTGGAGACGACCGCCCTGGGGGCGGCAGGGCTCGCCGGAGTCGCCGCCGGCGTGTGGGCTGCGGCGAGCGATTTCGCCGCGGGCAGACGGTACGAGGCGTTCAGTCCGGGTGCAGAGCCCGAAGGGGCCTACCGGGGGTGGCACCGAGCCGTGGACACGGCACTGTACTGGGCGAAGTCGGGGTTCCGCCCGGAGGGCACACTCCGTATATAAATAGATGAAGGCGTCTTGATTCGAACTTCATCCGAGGGCCGGAGTATTAGGTCCTCAGGGCGATTACCTTAGACGGGCGACCCCTACACCTGAGAGCCATTCCGCCTATGCACGCTCGAACCAAGTTCCTCGGCGCGGCCATCCTGGTCGTCGGCACCGTCGGCTATCTCATGGCCACGGGGATCAAGGACACGGGGATGTACTTCCTCACGCCGTCCGAGCTGGCGGCTCGCGTAGCCGCTGATCCGTCATTCCGCAACGTGGGTGTGAAGATGGGAGCGCGCGTCGTGCACGGCAGCATTCAGCGCGACGTGGCTTCGCAGACCATCACGTTCCACGTCACCGACGGCCAACACACGTTCCCGGTCGTGTATCGCGGGCTCGCGCCGGATACGTTCACGGATGATGTCGACGTGGTGGTCGAGGGCCGCCTGTTGACGGACGGGACGTTCCGCGCCACGACCCTGCTCGCGAAGTGCGGGTCCCGCTACGAATCGGTTCCGCGGGCCTGACAAATGACCGTCCTCGGGCAGATCGCCCTCTGGCTCGCGCTGCTGATCGCCGGCTGGGGGGTGGTAACGGGGCTGAGAGGGGTGAGCGGGCGCCGGCCGGATCTCATTCGCAGCGCCCGGCGTTCCGTCTTCGCGCTGGCCGGCCTGCTCACCGTGGCCGCTGTGTCGCTCATCACCGCGCTCCTCCGCCGCGATTTCAACGTCGCGTACGTCGCCACCTATACGAGCCGGAGCCTCCCCCCGGTTTACACGATTTCCGCGTTCTACGGCGGCCAGGCCGGCAGCCTGTTGTTCTGGGCGTTCGTGCTGTCGCTGTTCGCGGCCGCCGCGCAGTGGCTGACGCCCCGGCGGTACGAAGCACTGATGCCGCACGTGGCCGCGGTGACCTCCGGGGTGACGTTGTTCTTCGTGTCCGTCACGTTGTTCGCCTCCAACCCGTTCGATCGACTTCCTTTCACGCCCGCGGACGGCCAGGGGCTCAACCCGCAGCTCCAGAACCCGGGCATGGTGGTGCACCCGCCGCTCCTCTACCTCGGGTATATCAGCATCACGGTTCCGTTCGCGTTCGCGGTGGCGGCGCTGTTGTCCAGGCGGCTCGACACGGGATGGCTGCACGCGATCCGCCGGTGGACGCTCCTGTCGTGGACGCTCCTGTCGGTCGGCATCACGCTCGGCATGTGGTGGGCGTACGTCGAGCTGGGCTGGGGCGGCTACTGGGCCTGGGATCCCGTCGAAAACGCAAGCTTCCTCCCGTGGCTCACCATGACGGCGTTCCTGCATTCCGTGATGATCCAGGAAAAACGGGGCATGCTGAAGCGCTGGAACATGATCCTCATCACGCTCTCCTTCGTGCTGTCCATCTTCGGCACGTTCATCACGCGGAGCGGCATCATCTCCAGCGTCCACTCGTTCACGCAGTCGAACGTGGGATACTTCTTCCTGGCCTTCCTCGTGTTCATAATCCTCGGGCTGGCGGCGCTGTTGTGGTCGCGGCTGCCGCTGCTCGAAACGGAGGCCCGGCTCGAAAGCGCCCTGTCCCGAGAGTCGAGTTTCTTCTTCAACAACCTGTTGCTTGTCGGGATGGCGTTCTCCATCCTGTGGGGCACGCTGTTCCCCATTCTCTCGGAATGGGTGCGGGGCACGAAGGTGACCGTGGGGCCGCCATTCTTCAATCAGGTCAACATCCCTATCGGTCTCGCCTTGCTCGCGCTGACCGGAATCGGGCCGCTCATTGCGTGGCGCCGTGCGAGCCCGCAAAACCTCAAGCGCCAGTTCGCCGGTCCGGCGGCGGCGGGCCTGATCACGGCCGTGCTGCTCCTGGCGTTGCGATTCGGCGACATGTACGCGGGCGTCGCCGTGGCGCTGGCGGCGTTCGTGGTCGCGACCGTGGTCCAGGAGTTTTATCGGGGCGTCGGAGCGCGGCACCGGCTGCACGGTGAAGGCTACGCGCTGGCCTTCGTTCGACTGGTCGGCCGCAACCGGCGGCGCTACGGCGGATACATCGTGCACCTCGGCATCGTCACCTACTTCGTGGCGTTCGCCGGCATGGCCTTCAAGACGGAGATGGAAGCCTCGCTGAAGCCGGGCGAGTCCACGGTGATGCGGTCGCCCTACGGTCACACGTACACGTTTACGCATCTGGGCGTGTCGCAATACGACAGGCTGAACCGGTGGGTCACGGCCGCCACGGTCGAGGTGAGCCGTGACGGCAAACGACTCGGCGTGATGAAGAGCGAGAAGCGGCAGCACTTCACGTGCACGGTGAACATGTCGCCGTGTCCGGCTCAGTTACGCCGCCAATCGTTCGAGCCGTCCACGGAAGCCGGCATTCGCAGCGACCTGCGGGAGGACCTGTACATCGTGTTCGCGGGCTCCGTGGCGGGGACCGAGGAAGCGGTGTATCGCTTCACGCTGAATCCGCTCGTGTGGTGGGTCTGGTACGGCGGCGTGATCCTGGTTGTGGGAGGCGTGGTCGTGATGTGGCCGGGCACGGGTCCCACACCTGCCTCGCGTCGCCGCGCGATGGCCGGGTATCAGGTGGAGCTGGTCGGGAGTGGACGGAATGCGTGAGCGCCTGACGCGGCGTCAGGCGCTGGCGGCATTCGCGTCGGTGCCCTTCTTGTGGTCTATGCCGCGTATGCCGCGCATGCCGCTCATGCCGCCTGTTTCACAGGGTCAGGGCGCGCGGGGCTCCTCCCCGCAAGACTCCCTCGTCGGCCAGCTGCCGGAACCCTGGTCCGCCGGCAAGTTCCGCGAGCGCGTGACGAGCTACGAGAACGACCCGTTCGTGGTGGGAGTGGAGGAGAAGCTGCGCTGTACGTGCGGCTGTAACCTCAGCGTCTACACGTGTCGCACCACGGATTTCACCTGTGAGACCTCCCCGGCGATGCACCGGGAGGTCGTCGCCCTCGTGGAGGAACAGAAGACCGCGGAGGAGATCCTCGAAGCGTTCGTGGTGCAATACGGGGAGACCGTGCTCATGGCGCCGCCGCGCCGCGGATTCAATCTGGTCGGATACCTGGTGCCCGGTGCCGCGATTCTCGCCGCCGGCGCATTCCTCGTCCGCATGCTGACGCGCCGACCGAGGGTTCAGCCGGTACCCGCCACCGCTTCGGACACACCTCCGTCGACGCCGGCCGGACTTGCGCCTGGCGATGCCGCCAGGCTCCAGGCTGAGCTTGAGCGGCTGGAGTTGTAGACCGTGTTGGAGATGCTGGCCGGCCTGCTGGTGGCGCTCGCGGCGCTCGCGGTGGTACTCGAGCCGCTGCTCCGGCCGGGTCCGGCGCCAGGCGTCACGCCGGCCGGGCCGGACGAGAGTGACCTGGTCGACGTGCGCGACCTGGATTCCCCCAAGGTGCAAGCGCTGATCGCGCTCCGGGAAATCGACTTCGACCGCGCGACGGGCAAGCTCTCGGACGAGGACTACGCCACGCTCAAGACGAAGTACGAGGCAGCAGCGCTGGCGGCAATACGCGCCGAGGAAGCCGTGGCAGGGGCGGGTGAAGCGGCAGGGGTGGCAGAGGCGGCAGGAGCGGTAGCAGCGTCAGTGTCGTCGGCAGCGCCGCGGGTCGTGGCGCCTGTGAAGGGTGGCAACGGCGCGCGCCGCGTGGTGTGCCCCACGTGTGGTCCCAGGCCTGAGACAGCACCGATCTTCTGCTCGACATGCGGCGCGTCCCTCGTCGTGCGGGGTGGGGGCCCACGGTGCCGGCATTGCGGCGCTGGCCTCAACGACTCGGCGCGGTTCTGCGCTGAGTGCGGGGGGGCGGTCCAGGCAGGCGGGGCGGGGGCGTAGCCCAAGGATCACGTCCCTCCGACCCGGCGGCGCCATCCTCGTTGATCTCGCCGGCCTCCGGCCAACAGCTTACTAGCCTGCCCGAGAATCCGTAGTATCGTTGGCACGCATCGGCATACCCCCCTCCCCTCCTGAGGAGCTGGTGATGATCCGCACTTCGTTCGCACTCGCAGCCGCCGGGCTATTCGTGTCGGCTGTGCAACCTGTCGCCGGCCAAGCGCCGATCTTCCGGTCCGCCTTCCACGATTACCGCGTCGTCACGGTGGCGGACGGGCTTGAACACCCCTGGTCCATCGCGTTCCTTCCCGGCGGCGACATGCTCATGACCGAGCGGCCCGGAAGGCTGCGCGTCGTGCGAGACGGGCGGCTGTTGCCCGAGTCGGTGCCCGGCGTGCCGCAGGTCTTCGCCCGGGGCCAGGGCGGGTTGCTGGACGTGGTGCCGCATCCCGATTTCAGCTCCAACCATTTGATCTACTTCAGTTTCTCGAAACCGTACGCCGACAGCGGAGCCACCACCGCCGTGGCACGGGGCCGGTTGGAAAACGATCGCCTCACCGACGTCCAGGAAATCTTCGTGGCTATGTCCCGGGGCGCCGGGCACTACGGCTCGCGCCTGGCGTTCGACAGGAACGGCTTCCTCTTCATTACTGTCGGCGATCGCCAGGTGCCGCCCCGCGGCAACCTGGCCGCGCATCCGGCTCAGGATCTCTCCAACCACCACGGCACCATCAACCGGATTCATGACGACGGCCGAGTGCCGGCTGACAACCCGTTCGTCAATCGGGCCGGCGCGCAACCCGAGATCTTCAGCTACGGGCACCGCAATCCTCAGGGGCTCGCCGTCCATCCGGAGACCGGAGACGTCTGGGCCAACGAGCACGGCCCCCAGGGCGGCGATGAGCTGAACCTCATCCGGCCCGGGTTGAATTACGGATGGCCCGGGGTCGGGTTCGGCGTGAACTACCGCACGGGCGCGGCTATCCATGAGGGCACCCTCAAGGAAGGGATGGAGCCGCCCGTCCGCGTGTGGGTGCCCTCCATCGCCACTTCGGGGATGTTGATCTACACCGGGGATCGCTTTCCGGATTGGAAGGGGAATCTGTTCGTAGGTGGCATGGCGGGCGAGCAATTGGCCCGCCTCACCATGGACGGGCAGAGGGTGAAGATCGAAGAGACGCTGGTCCACGGGACGGGCCGCATCCGCGACGTTCGCCAGGGGCCGGACGGCTATATCTATCTTGCGATCGACGACGAGGATGGAGCGCCCACTCCCGTGGTCCGCCTGGAGCCTGTAGACGGGCGTTGACGAGGCTGTTCGCCGGCGCGGTGTTCGGAGGCTGGCGTACTTCCGAAGGAGCGAGCGGATGAAACGAGCTCTCCACTTCCCGGCGCTCGCCGCGGCCCTCTTCGGGCTGCTCCCGGCGGCGCCTTCCCCGTACGGCGCCGGGCTCAGCGCGCAGACTGTCCGCATCGACCCCGACGACATCGGCGGCGTGGTCACGGGCCCGAATGGGCCGGAAGCGGGCGTCTGGGTGATCGCCGAAACGAACGACCTGCCCACGAAGTTCATCCGCATCGTCGTCACCGACGATCAGGGACGCTACCTCCTGCCGGACCTTCCCGGCGCGAGCTACAGCCTATGGGTCCGCGGCTATGGGCTGGTGGATTCGCCAAAGGTTGCAGGCACGCCCGGTAGAACGATCGACCTGACCACCGTGCGCGCGCCAAACCCGCGCGCGGCGGCGGAGTACTATCCCGCCGGTTACTGGTTCTCGCTG
Organism: Gemmatimonadota bacterium; assembly: GCA_016199245.1. Classification (GTDB taxonomy): domain Bacteria; phylum Gemmatimonadota; class Gemmatimonadetes; order Gemmatimonadales; family GWC2-71-9; genus JACQHC01. Next base: position 27,695 of record JACQHC010000109.1, read on the forward strand.
CTCCGGGTTCCGGAGGCCGGCGAGTTCCCGGGCACCGGCCCTGAGGGAAACGGCATCCCGACGGCGATGCGGAGTCAGGGTCAGTGGCTTCGTGTCCTCAAGTCCGGCACGTGCCTGGCCTGCCACCAACTGGGCACCAAGGCTACCAGGGAGATTCCTGCCGCCCTCGGTCACGTTGAGTCCTCAGTGGCCGCGTGGGAGAGGCGACTCCAGTCGGGGCAGGCGGGCGGGCAGATGATCAATGCCATGAACGGGCTCGGCTTGGCGCGCGCGCTCCGGATGTTCGGCGACTGGACCGATCGCGTCGCCGCGGGCGACGTACCGCCCGCGCCTCCTCGGCCCCAGGGGGTCGAGCGCAACGTGGTCATCACGCAGTGGGATTGGGCCGATCCGAAAGCGTATCTGCACGATGTGGCCTCGACCGACCGTCGCAATCCAACGATCAACGCGAACGGCCTGGTCTATGGTGCGCTGGAGCTGAGTGCGGACTACCTCCCCGTGCTGGATCCCGCGAGCCACGTGGCGAGCCAGGTGCCACTCACCGTCCGTGATCCGAGCACCCGACCCGCGGCTGGCCCCGAGATGCCACAGCCGTCGCCGTACTGGGGTGACGAAGTCATCTGGACGAGCAAGAACAACGTGCACAATCCCATGCTGGATGAGCTGGGTCGAGTGTGGATCACATCGGCCGTGCGCCCGCCGGAGAACCCGCCGTTCTGCAGGGCAGGGTCCAGCCATCCGTCGGCGCGGCTCTTCCCGACGGAGCGCGCCGGCCGCCACCTCGCGATGTACGATCCGCAAACGAAAAAGCTCACGCATATCAGCACGTGCTTCAGCACTCACCATCTCATGTTTGCCGAAGATGCCAACCGCACGCTGTGGACCAGCGGAGGCGGTGCGGTGGTCGGCTGGCTGAACACAAAGCAGTTCGATGAGACGGGCGATGAAGAGGCGTCGCAAGGGTGGACCGCGCTCATCATCGACGCCAACGGCAACGGCAAGCGCGACGAGTACGTGGAGCCGACTGAGCCGCTCGATCCCGCCAAGGACAAGAGGATCCAGAGCGGCTTCTACGCGGTCGCCCCCGCGCAGGATGGCTCCGTGTGGGCCACGTCGCTCGGTTTCCCCGGTGCCGTTGTGCGGCTCGATCCCGGGCCGAACCCGCCGGCCACGGCGCTGGCCGAGATCTACGAGCCGCCATGGAACAACCGGGACGTGCCCGAGCGAGGCTTCTCCCCTCGCGGGGGGGACGTCGACCGCAATGGCGTGTACTGGGCGGCGCTGGCGAGCGGCCATCTCGCGAGCTTCGACCGTCGCAAGTGCAGGGGGCCGCTCAACGGACCCACGGCGACGGGGCAGCACTGCCCGGAAGGCTGGACCCTGTACCGGGAGCCGATGCCGCAGTTCGCGGGCGTGACGGACGGCGGCAGCGCCGAAGCCAGCTACTACACATGGGTGGATCAATTCGACACGTTCGGCCTGGGGCGCAACGTGCCGATCAATACGGGGAACGGATCAGAGGGGCTGCTCGTGTTGAAGGACGGACAGTGGATCGTGCTCCGTGTCCCGTATCCGCTCGGCTTCTATACCAAGTGGCTGGACGGCCGGATCGACGACCCGGCGGCGGGCTGGAAGGGGCGCGGCCTGTGGGCAACCGTCAGCACTCGGGCGCCGTTCCACATGGAAGGCGGCAAAGGCACGACGAGCAAGGTGGTGAAGTTCCAGCTGCGGCCGGATCCGCTGGCGAGGTAGTCAGAGTCCGCGACGTGCGTCGGGACGGACGAGAAGGAGAACGGCTGGGGCGATACATCAACGTCCCTCTCGTAATCATCGCTGCGCACACGGCCCCACGGACATCAACACATCATCCGCCGGATCCCTGGTGATGTTGACCAGCCCCGTCCCATCGATTCCCACGACGTAGATCTCCCAGTTCCCTTCGGCGTCCGAGCGGAACGCGACCTTCGGCGCCCCCGGCAGGAACGCCGAGCCCAATTCCCGCGCGCGTGGCGTGTGGGTGAGCCGCGTGAGTCGGCCAGTCTCGTGGTCCACGAGGAACAGATCGTCCGACACGAACAGGATCTGCCGTCCATCAGGCGACCACGCGCGCGGCACCTCGTTCCCGGTGGTGTGGGTGAGGCGCCTGGTCTTCCGCGTGTCGAGTTCGAGCGTGTGAATGTTCGACGGTGCGGGATCCGCTCCCGGAGGGTTGACCGAGTCTCCGGCGGTAAACGCGAGATACCGGCCGTCCATGGACCACACGGGATTGCGATCCGGCCCCGGCCTCGTGGTCAAGCGCTGTTCCCGCCCGCGGTCCACGTCTGCCACGTAGATCTCCCAGTTGTTGTCGCGGTCGGACGCGTACGCGATATGGCGGCCATCGGATGACCAGGACGCGAACGTGTTGCGATACGTGAGCTCCGTGAGCCGCCGCTGCCGCCGGCCGTCGGCGTCCATGACGTAGATGGCGTTCGAGACGATGCCCGTCGCGTTGCGGTTGGTTTCGTCTTCCGCCGACGATTGGAATCCGATCAGCGTTCCGTCCGGCGACCAGCGCAACACCGCGGCCGGGAGATCGGTGAGCCGGCGAAGGTTCCGGCCGTCGGCGTCCATCAGGTAGATCATGCGGTGCATCGACAGGCCTTCGAGCGCGCGCTCGTCCGCTTTCCGCATCGCGAGGAACGCGATGCGCGAGCCGTCGGGCGACCAGGCCGGCTGGCCATCGCCGCGATCGGACGTGAGTCGCGTCAGCCCACTGCCGTCGGCGTTGACGGCGAATATGCCGGGTTCGCCGTCGCGCGTGGAAACGAACGCGATGCGGCCTTCGCAATTGGCCTGGCCGGGAAGCCTTGCGGGGAACGCGCACACGGCGGGCCCAAGGAGGCTCGCGAGGAGCCTGAGGACGGGCTGAGATCCGCGACGCACGGCTGGAGGAGGTGTGTCTTGTTAAGAATAGGCCGGGGAATGACAAAGGGCCAGCAGGCTAGAACTCGAAACCCTCCATCTTCCGCAAGCCCACGCGTAGCGGAATCACCGTGGCGGCGGCGCACAGGGCCACGACCCCGCCGAACCCGAGCAACATCGCCGCGTTCACGCGCACCGGCTCACCGAAGAACGTCGCCCGGAGATACCCGTACACCGGCACCGCTTCGATCACGATGACGCCCGCGAGCAGGGCGATGGTGGACATCATGAATACGAGACCGCCGAACGACGTGGGGATCTGCGCTGCGTTCTCCGTCTCGAACTGCGGGTACAGCGCGCCGAAGCCGAGTGCCATGGCGCTGATCGCGAGAGTAAGCAGGATGATCGTCCCCACGCCCACCGCCATCATGAACCCGGAGGCGCGCAGCAGGACATTGGTGAAGATCGTGATCACCAATGCCAGGATTAGCAGGGGGACGGTGCCCGTCCAGTACTTGGACCACAGCAGTGCTCGAAGGTCGAGCGGGCTCGAGCGTAGCAGCCACATCTGGCGGCCCTCGAGCGACACGGCCGGGAAGATAAATCGGGCTGCGATGGACGAGAGCACGAACCCCGCCAGGCCCAGATTGAGAAACGAGACGATGGTGACCAGAAAGAAAGGCACGCGCTCGCCCGTGAACAGCGGGAGCGCCTTGATGTTGAACAAGTAGATCACGACCAGCACGCCGAGCAGGATCAGCTGGCTCCATTGGGTCGTGTCACGGAAGAACAGTTTGATGTCCTTGATCACGAACTCGCGCTTCGCCACCGCGAGGCGGCCCAGGATCGGGTCCAGCAGGATGTGCCAGATCCATCCCTTGGCGAACCGCTCCGCGGCTTCCTGGGAGCGGGTAAAGCCGCTGGGGTAGAGCCGATTGTGCAGCGCGGCGCCGAGCACGACCACGGCGGCGGCCGTGGACCACAGCAGCGCCAGCGGAAACCCCTGGAACGGACCGACCAGCCAGCCCATGACGCTCTGTGACGCCCATTCGCTGGGCAGCAACGGGGACGTGGGCGTCCGCAGCACCGTGAGGAAGTCCAGCAGGTTATTGAACCCCTCCGGCCGGGCGAGCTGCTCGGGACGGATAATCCGGAACAGCAACACCACGCCTCCCGCCGCGCCGATCGCGATCACCGAGAGGAGGTCCCGGGCGCGCCGGGCGGGGAACACGTTGACCAGGACCAGCGTGACCGCGCTTCCAATTACCGCGGGGATCACGAGCAACGGCAAGAACGCGACCAACGCGAAGGGCCCGAACGCCCAGCCCCCGTCGTAGATCACGCCGTAGGCCGTGAAGATCGGTATCGCCATCAACGCCACCATCCAGGAGGAGTGCACCAGCGTCTCCCCCAGCTTGGCGAGATACACGTGCAACCAGTCCACCGGCGTGGATTGCAGCAGGTCCAGGTCCTTCGCGAGAAAGAACGACGACAGGGCGGTGATGACGTTGGACAGCAGCAGAATCGAGAGGAACGAAAGCAACGCGAGGCCCAGGAGCTTGCTCGCCAGCAGCGGGCCGATCTCCTCGACGCCGCGGAAATACCGCAGCACGCGATAGAGGACGCCGAACACCGCGAGCCAGAAGATGAGTCCGACGCCCGCCACGATCATCACCTTGCCGCCGCCGCCGCCCCGCTCCTGCCGGATCCGGGTGCGCAGCGTCAGGAGCTTGGGCTGGAGAATGAGGCCCAGTCCTCTCACGGCCCCTCCAGGATCCGGGCCAGCTCGCGCGCGGCGGCGCCGCCCGTGAGCCGCAGGAACAGGTCCTCCAGCGAGATGTCACCCGACTCCGTTTGCCGGCGCAGCTCGTCCATCGTTCCGCGCGCCACGATCTTGCCGTGCTGGATGATCGCGATCTGGTCGCACATGGCCTCGGCCACCTCGAGCGTGTGCGTGCTCATCAGCACCGTGCCGCCCCGGTCGACGAAATGGCGAAAGATCTCCTTGAGCAAGCGGGCGGCTTTGGGATCGAGCCCGACCATCGGCTCGTCCACCACGATGCACTCGGGCCGATGGATCAGCGCGCTCGAGATGATCAGCTTTTGCCGCATGCCGTGGCTGTAGGACTCGACCAGCTCGTCCTTCCAGACGGCCAGCTCGAATAACTCCAGCAACTCGTCGATGCGTTGCTCCACGCCCGCGCCGTCCTGTCCGTAGAGTCCGGCGACGAACCGCAGGAACTCACCCCCGGTCAGCTTTTCGTACACGAAGGGCCGGTCCGGGATGAACCCGAGCCGGGCCTTGGCGGACATGGGATTGGCGATCACGTCGTCCCCGCCGATCCACACGCGGCCCGCCGTGGGGCGGAGAATCCCGGCGATGATGCGCAGGGTCGTGGTCTTCCCGGCGCCATTCGGCCCGAGGAAGCCGAACAACTGCCCGGCCGGCACGTCGAGGTCGATGTGATCGACCGCGACGAAGCTGCCGTATGCCTTGGTGAGACCTTCGAGGCGAATCATGGGCTACCGCGATGTCCGATGTCTGATATCCGAACGTCCGTAGTCTCGTGTCTTCGGGTATCTGACATCGGATATCGGACATCGTATGTCATTCGCCACTGCTCACCACCTCGAGCGTCAACCGCCCAATCAGTCGAATCAGTTCCACTTGTCGGGCCAGCCCGCCGACGGTGAACCGGAGGTGAGAGGCATCGGCGGGGAATTGACCGAAGGTCGGGTCCACCGCGACCCAATCCCCGAGGTGTACCTCCGGCCATGCATGGTAATAAAACTGGCCGTCCACGTACACGAGGCCCGCTGCCGTCCGCGCCGGCAGGCCGAGCGCCCGAGCCAGCGCCACGTACAGGACCGTGTGCTCGTTGCAGTCGCCGCGCCGGGCCTCGAGGAC
>JACQHC010000112.1 GCA_016199245.1 Gemmatimonadota bacterium
AGCATGTAGGGCTTCCAAACCATCGATGTGAGCGTGCAGATCACCTCCGCAAACGCACCGCCGCAACGTCCGCAAGTGCCCGTGCCGCAACGCGTACACCGTTCCGGGACTCCATTTCCAAACGACCCGTGCAAGCCGCCAAACGACTATCGAAGGTTCCTCGGTACATTCAGGACGCGCTGAAGAAGCGTCCAGCGGCGCGGCGGCAGTTCGAGAGCCTGGCCCCTTCACACCGGCGACGATACGTGATGTGGATCGACTCCACCAAGCGGCAAGAAACCAAGGTGCCACGGCTGGAGCAGGCCCTTCGCCTGCTCACGGCGGGGAAGCAGCTGGGATTGAAATGAAGCGCTGGAAGGCGGGGTCGTATCCTCGGTGGGCCGTATGAGCTGCCGCCTGGCGCTCTTTCTGCTGTTCGCAACCCCGGCAGGCGTCGCAGCGCAGATCGCGCCGCCGCGCAACCTCATCGCAATCACACACGTCAGCGTGGTTGACGGAACGACTCCGTCCCCACGGCACGATCACACCGTCATCGTCGACGGCAATCGCGTCGCCGCACTGGGGCCGGCGGCAACCACGCCCGTCCCGGCCGGCGCGCACCTGCTGGACGGGCGGGGCAAGTTCCTCATCCCCGGGCTGTGGGACATGCACGTGCACACGGCGATCCCGGGCGGCCAATCGGTGCTCGCGCTCTACGTGGCGAACGGGGTCACGAGCGTACGTGACATGGCGGGCGACTGGGCGCAAATCACCGCATGGCGCCGCGAGATCTCCGCCGGCCGACTGCTGGGTCCGCGCATCGTCGCGGCCGGGCCGTACATCGAGGGGGGCGACGTCCCGATCCCTCATCTCCTCGTTCGCGCTCCTGAGGACGCGGGCCCGGCCGTGGACTCGCTCAAGCGACTCGGCGTGGACTTCGTGAAGCTGCACAGCCAGCTCCCGCGCAACGTGTATTTCGCCGCGGCACGCGCCGCCCGGGAACGCGCGCTACCGCTCGCCGGTCACGTCCCGCGCAGCATCACGCCGCGCGAAGCATCCGACTCAGGCGTTCAGAGTCTCGAGCACATGCTCCAGATCCCCACCCCCTGCACCCCCGCTGAGTCGCTGGCGCTGGTGCCGCGTTTTCCCGTGCAGGGCGTGCTGGGCCGCTGCACGTCGGAAGACCTCACGCCGCTGTTCACGCACCTGGCGCGCAACGGGACGTGGGTCGTGCCCACCCTGGTGGCGCAGTACGAAGTGGCCCACTGGCCCAAGCGCGACCTTCCCGGAGATCTGTTCGCCCCCTACCTCCCGGACACGCTGCGCCGCTACGTCGCGCAGATCTTCCCGATGGCGGACAGCGTGCCGGACGACGCGGACGCCGTGGGTCACGCCCTGTGGGAAAAACGCGTCGCGCTGGTCGGCGTCATGCGAGCGGCAGGCGTGGGCGTCCTGCCCGGCACCGACGCCCCGCTCCGCAACAGTCCTCCCGGATTCGGCCTGCACGAAGAGCTGGCCACCTTCGCGCGCGGCGGCTTTTCTCCTTTCGACGCCCTCCGCGCCGCCACGCTCGAGCCGGCACGGTTTCTGGGGCTGCTCGATTCCCTGGGCACCATCGAGCCGGGAAAGATTGCCGACCTCGTGCTGCTCGACGCCGATCCCCTCACGGACATCCGGAACGTCCGCCGCATCGTCGCAGTCGTGGCGAACGGCCGGCTGCTGGACGCCGAGGCGCGGCAGGCCCTCCTGCGTGACCTGGTGGCCGCGGCCGGACGGTGACCGCTGGCCGGTGATCCCGGTCGATCCGCTATTGACTTTGCCGTACAAAGTACTTTACCTTGTCGCCCACATGCCCACCAAACGCCTCGCCGCGATCACGCTCGCCACCGCCATCGGCCTGGGCGCTCTGGGCGACCACTTGCTCCGCGCGCCCCTGTGGGGTCTCAACGTGGCGCTGGGACTCATCGCGGTCGCGGGGCTCGGAGCCGCGCTCGGCCACTTCGCGGGCGCAAGTGCTGGTGACGCGACGACTCGTGCCCGCTGGCCCTGGCTTGCCGGCGGGTTCTTCGCCGCCATGTGGGCCGTGCGCGATGCGCCGCTTCTCCTCGCAGCGAACCTCCTGGCGGCCCTCGCCCTCCCCTGTTTGCCACTGGTGCCCGACGTGACGCTGCGGGCAGCCGGAGTCGTCGAGACGGTCGCGGCTCCCGCGCGGGCCGCCTGGCATGCCGCGCTGGGCATGTTCCGGCTCGCCCCGGCGCTCCCACCCCTGCCAGCCGGAACGGTTGCGGGCACACGCACGAAAGCGATCGGCGTGGGGCTGCTGCTCGCCATCCCGCTCGTCCTCGTGTTCGGCGGGTTGTTCGCCTCGGCGGACCCGGTGTTCGGCGCGGCGGTCACGTCTCTGATCAGCGTGGACCTGGGACAGTTGATTTCACACGTGTTCCTGACCGGGGCGCTCGCGTGGGCCATCGCGGGTTATCTCTGGGCGCTGGCGAATCCGGCCCGCGGCTCCGCGATTCCATTGCGGGCGCCCGCGATGAACGGCGCGACCGTGCTCACGGCCCTCGCGGCGATCACCCTCGTGTTCACGGCTTTCATCGCGACGCAAGCGGGCAGCCTGTTCGGCGGCGAAGCCTTCATCCGCGAGCAGACCGGTCTCACGTACGCCGAGTACGCGCGGCGCGGCTTCTTCCAGATGCTGTTCGCGGCGGCCCTGTCTCTTCCGTTGGTCTACGTCGCGCCGTTCCTCGCCGACTCCCCTGACGCACGCGATACCGTGTCGTTGCGCGCCCTCATGGCCGTGCAGCTCGCGCTGACGGCGCTGGTCCTGGCCTCCGCCCTGTGGCGTATCGGGTTGTACGTGCGGGCCTACGGCCTGACTGAGGATCGGCTCTACGGGACTGCCGTCTTGCTCTGGATCGCGGCTACCATCGGGGTGTTCGTCGGCACCGTGCTGCGTTCCCGGCCACAGGCCGCGGCGTTCGGCACCGTCATCGCAGCGGTGGTCACATTGGCCGCGCTCAACCTCATCAACCCGGCCGGCTTCATCGCCCGGTACAACCTCGAGCACCAGGGTCGCCGCGGCGTGGACGTCGCCCACCTGTCGCGCCTGGGCGCCGATGCCGTCCCGCTGCTGGTTTCGTCGGTCGACGACGTCGCGGCGGAACAGCGCTGCTCGCTCGTCGAGGCGCTCGTCAAGCGCCACGCGACCGCTCGCGGAGACTGGCGCGGCTGGAGTCTCGCGCGCGCCCGCGCTCGCGATCGGATCGGGACGCTCGAATCTTTCGTCAGGTCCTGTGCCGGGGACAACTGAGGGCGCTCACCAGCCACGCAATAACGGCCCGTCTCCAAAGTCCTAGAGTACGAACGCCAGGAGCCTGGCCGTGCGCGGGGCGGTCCCGGCGAGCGGAATCTCCACGCCGATGGATGCCGCCACGTGCCCCAGGCGGGACAGCTGAATCCACGTCTGGGGGAACAGGGCAAACTCCTGTTGTCCCTCCCGCGGAACGGTCCACCCCGCCTCAAGCATCGGCACCACTCGATCGATCTGCCGGCCGATACCGAGACGCAGCTCCGCACCGGTCACGCCTTCCGTCTCCTCCCACGGCGCCACCAGCTCGCCCTGGATCACGGTGGCGCCGCCGCCCGGGTTGGCACCGTAGGCGACGTAGGGCTCGATCTCCCAGAGGCGCTGGGCTTTCAGTGGAGGAGTGACCTCGAGACCCACGCTGGCGAGGGCGCGCCGCGCGAGGCTGTGCCACGCGTTGTACTTCACCGCGGCGGTGGCGCTGTGGAATCCTCCGGCGGAATCGGCCAGCATGCGGGCTACGCCTTCGATCTGGAGACGCCGCCCGATGCGCCGCTCGTAGATCAGCTCCTGCACCCGCCCGCGCGTCTCGATCACCACTTCGTTCTCAGGGAATGCCTTCTCAGCCAGCAGGGGGCGGGGCAGATTCAGCTCGCCGGGCGGCCAGCCCGTCTCGCCGCACAGCGACTTGATGTAGCGGATGATCGCCTGGAGCTGTTCCACCGTGGCGCCCTCGCCGAAGGCCGGCATGTCCATGGACAGGCCGACCGACGCGCCGCCGTCCCGCACGATTGCCACCCACAGGTCTTCGGGCTCCGCGCTGCTCACGGCGCAGCCCGCGAGATCGGTGGCGGGCACCTCGAGCCGTGCCGACGAGCGCCCGACTCCCCGGGCGTCTTCGCCATGGCACGAGCTGCACCACTCGCGATACAACGTCCGCCCAGAGTCCGGCGGCGGGCTCTGAAGCGCGAGGCCCAGTAGCAGCGTAGCGGATGTCACCGCGAGCGTCCTTTCTCAGGCATTAGGGTCCGGGCCTGAGCTCCGCGCGCCCTCCGACGCCCGCGGCACCCGCAGGGTCATCGCCCACGCGAGCACCATCACGCTGCCCGCCGCCACGAACGCCGCGCGCGGGCCGACGCGGTCGAAGATCTCGCCGAACAGGAATGGCCCGGAGAGCCGGCCCAGCGCCGAGACGGATTGCGCGGCGCCGATCATCGCGCCCTGCTCCGTGGCCCCCGCGAGCGTCGAGATGAGGCCCATCAGGGCCGGCGCGCAGGCGCTGTTGGCGAACGCCAATACGAACACCGAGGCGTACAGCGTGGCGGACGTCTTCAGGAACGGCGCCGCCGCGATCGGGAACGCCATGCCGAGCGTGCCGAGGATCATCAACGGGCGATCGCCGAATCGCCGCGCGAGCTTGCCGAACAGATAACCCTGGACGCTCGCCGCCATGATGCCCACGATGACGAAGAACACGCCCAGCTCCCGCTCGCCCCAGCCCAGAGCGCGCCCCGCGTGCAGCGGCAGGGCCACCATGTAGCCGGAGAACCCGAACGGGATCAGGCCGAACACCAGGAACAGGGGCCCGAGCTTCTCATCCCTGAGCCCCGCGACGAGGTGCTCCACGTCCAGCAGGCGCCGCGCCACGCGATGCTCGGCGTGGAGCGATTCCCCCAGCACCAGATAGGCCCACACCAGGTTCACCATAGACAACGCCGCGGCCATCAGGCCGGCCAGGCGCGGGCCGCCGTAGTGTCCCGCCACCCCGCCCAACGCGGGCCCCACGATGAACCCCAGGCCGAACGCCGCGCCGATCAGCCCCATGCCGCGCGATCGTTCCGCCGGACTCGTGATGTCGGCGATGTAGGCCTGCGCCACCGAGATGTTGCCCGCGGAAAAGCCGGAGATTGTGCGGGCGAAGAACAGCACCGGATAGCCGCCGGCGAACGCGAACGTCAGATGCCCGGCCGCGCTGATGAGGATGCTCGCCAGCAGGATAGGCCGCCGGCCCACGCGGTCGGACAGGCGGCCAAGCAACGTGGTCGCTAGGAACTGCATGAGGGAGTAGACGCCGATCAGCGCCCCGAAGGCTAGCCCGCCCGCGCCGAACGTCTGGGCGTAGTACGGGAGAATCGGCAGGATCAGCCCGAACCCCGCCAGGTCAAGGAACACGGTGAGCAGGATGACCGGGAGCTGAGTCCGGGTGGTGGACATGCGGGGCGCAATCTAACCAGTATGGGGGCATGAAAACGCTCGCGGACGGACTCGGCTGGATCGGCGCCGCACTGGTGCTGGTCGCCTACTGGAGTGTCTCCACGCATCGGGTGACGGGCGGCGCCCGTTCGTATCAGGTGCTCAACGCGTTCGGCAGCGTGTTCCTGCTGCTCAACACCCTGTACTACGGCGCCTATCCCTCGACGTTCGTGAACGGGATCTGGATGGGGATCGCGGTATGGGCGTTGGCGCGGGCGCGCGCAGGAAAACAACGAACGGCACCGTGACAAGTGGCGAGTGCAGAGGGCTGAGTAGGGGCGCGCGGCGTTCAGGACAGCGCGGCGAGCAGCGCCGGTGCGCCCTCGTGTGTCCGGCGCTACATTCGTTCGCTCCGCAACTGGACCGCTGAATGCCACGCCACGGTTGTCACGCTCGCCGGTTCTCGCTCGTTACCCGCCGCTCCGTCCTCGTCACTCTGCACGGTGCACTACTCGTGTTATTGACGGGACTCCCGCACACCGCAGTCGGGCAGCAGCCGCCGCCCACTGTCTACGATATCGTCATCGCCAACGGCCGCGTGATGGACCCGGAAAGCCGGCTCGACGCAGTGCGACATATAGGGATCGTCGAGAACCGGATCCGGGCCGTGAGCGAGGCACCGCTCCAGGGCAGTGTGACGCTCGACGCCTCAGAGCTCGTCGTGGCACCCGGCTTCATCGACCTCCACGCGCACGGCCAGTCGCCTGAGAACTACAGGCTCCAGGCGCTGGACGGCGTGACCTCGGCCCTGGAGCTGGAAGTCGGGACGGAAGATGTCGACGCGTGGTACGCCGCGCGCGAGGGAAAAGCGCTGATCCATTACGGGGTGAGCGTG
>JACQHC010000117.1 GCA_016199245.1 Gemmatimonadota bacterium
ACCACCACAATCCCTGGCGGCGTTCCCGCTCGGCCGGCGTGAGGGCGGCGCGCAGCCTGCCCTCCGCGTCGTCGCCTTCCGGAGGGGCAATCCGCCGCTCCACGGTGGCCGCGTCGAGCACAGCAAGGTCCGACTCGCCGGGGTCCGGGTTCACCGCGACGGCTTCGGCCACGGCCGAGCCGACCGGGCGGATCGTGTAGTAGCCCGGTTCCGCCAGCTCGACGCCCGGTTGACCGCCGTTGGCCCGCCACGGCGTGCGCCGGCCAGAGGGGCTCTCGACGACGAATTCCGTCGCGGCCGCAAGCGCGGCGATCCGTCGTACGTCCAGCGGCTCACCGAGGGCTTGGGCGAGCCGCGGAGTCTCGTAAGTTGCCAGGTGCCGCACAACTTGATGAATAAACGGGAGGAACACCGGCTGCACGGGGAAGTCCGTCCACGCGTCGTCCAGGCTGGAGGCCCACCACAAGAATCGGCCCGGTGAAGAGGAACCATCTTGCTCGAGCAGCGCCGGCGTGCCGTCGTCGAACCGGGCGAGGACCTGCCAACCCGGATCCGCGGCCGCGCGCCGATACCGGAAGAACCGCGCCGCCGACAGATCCCCGCTGCGGGGCGCGCGGAATACCTGGAATACCGGGTGGTCGTAATCCGGTGCGCTGAGCCGCCCTCCGTTGTCCGCCACGCGATCTGTCATCGGGACGCTCCCCGTGGCAACTGGCCAGACTGAGGAGCCCGCGACGAGGACGCCCCCTCCGCGCTCGACAAACGCATTGAGCGGCGCGCGCGCTCCGGCGGGAGGAGGATCCAGAAAGAGCGCCACGCGCGCATCCTCGAGATCTCCCGGCCGCGCATCAGCGGCGCGGCGCAGGCGCAACGTGAACCGCGGGTCCGTCCCGACCTCGAGTGCCCGGCGGACAAACAGCGCGCGGCGAGCGTCGTCGGCGAACACGGTCACCAGGAGCGGGGCGGCCGGGTGCAGCACGGCGCGGTGCATGTTGTCGGCCGGGAGCGGGTCGTCGCCCGCCGTCACCACCAGCCGGGCCACACTCATGGGAGCGGGGATCTCAGCGAACCGCACGCTGGCCGCGCCGCGCGCCGGCACGTCCGCCGTGCGCGTGGTGACGCGAGTGCCATTCACTTCCAGATGCACGGGCACGCCGGCGGCCGGCTCCGACCCCGTATTCACGACTCTCGCGCTCACGGCAATGCGCTCGCGATCGCGGTCCAGTATCCGCTCGACCGCCAGCTCGGGCACCGCGAGGTTACGCGGCACGTCACCGCCCACATTGACGATCGTGAGCCGCGTGCCAGCGGGCAGCCGGGCGTCCTCGGCGTCCGCGAGAGCACCGCGTTGCAGGTCCGAGATCAGCGTGACTTCAGGCTTTCCCCGCGCGTCATCCAACAGCTCGGCGGCGAGGCCGATCGCCGACCCCAGGCGCGTGGCGCCAAAAGCCGGCTTCAGGTCCTGGAGGCTGGCCAGCAGTGCGGCGTGGTCCGCGGTGGGGCCGGCCACCACCGAGGCCCGGTCCGAGAACAGCACGATCGTGCCCCGGTCATCGCCCGAGAGACCCTGCGCCACGTCCCGCGCCGCGGCGAGCGCGCGGTCCCACCGATCTCCGTAGGCCATGCTGAGCGAGTGGTCGAGCAGCGTCACGGCGTCCCGCGGCACGCTTCCGATGGCGCTGAGGTCAGTGGACGCCAGGAACGGACGGGCAAAGGCGATGGCCAGCGCGACGATGGCACTCGCCCTGAGCGCCAGCAGCCACCAGTGGCGGATCTTCCGCCGCCGCATGGAGCGATACGGAATCCGTCGCAGAAACGCGAGCGACGGGAACGGAATGCTCTTGTCGCGGGGGCGCCGCGTCAGGTGAATCAGCACCGGGATCGCGATGCCGGCCAGCGCGGCCAGGAACAGCGGCGCGAGCAGAGAGAAGCCCATCAGCGCACGCGGCTCAGGCGCTGGCGCCGCGTGAGGAACTCGAACAGCGCGAAATCCAGCGGCTGGGAGGTTTCGAACACGGCGTAATCCACGCCACCGGCGATCAGCCCGCGCCCCACGTTCGAGACGTGCGCATCCATCAAGGCGACGTACTCCTCGCGCTGTTCGCCCGGAACGACGGGCAGGCGCTCGCCGGTCTCGAGGTCCTCGAAGTCGGCGGCCTCCTCGAAGGGGAAGGTGCGCTCGGCCGGGTCGAGCACCTGGAACACCATGACGTCGTTCCCCCCCGCCGCGAGCCGGCCCACCGCGCGGGTCACGACATCCGGGTCCTCATACAGGTCGGAGATCACCAGCAGCAGGCTCCGGCGCCGCACCAGTTCGGCCACGCGCTCGAACGGCGCGAGCAGAGTGCCGGCGCCTCCCGGTTCCAGCGTGTCCAGGGCGTGCAGGATCACGTCCAGGTGTTTGGCGGACGGTGGGATGGCCGTTCGCACCGACCCGTCGAACGTGACCAGGCCGATGCGATCGCGCTGGCGGCGGGCAAACCAGGCGAGCGACGCGGCCAGAAAGCGCGCGTAGTCGAGCTTCGTCACCGCCCCGCTCCCATACGCCATGGAGCGCGACACGTCCAATACGATCGTGAAGTTGGCGTTCGTGTCCGCCTCGAACTCCTTCACGAAGAACCGGTCCGAGCGGCCGAACACGCGCCAGTCGATGCGGCGGATGTCGTCCCCGGGCATGTACGCCCGGTGTTCGGCGAAATCCACCGAGCGTCCCAGATACGACGAGCGGTGCAGCCCACTGATGAACCCATCCACCACGGTCCGCGCCACCAGCTCGAGGTTGTCAATCTTGGCGAGCAGCGCAGGATCGAGAAACCGGTATCCCGTCACATGCCGGACCGCGGCACCGGGACAGCCTCGAGCAGTTTCTCGATCAGGGAATCGGTGGAGACGCGCTCGGATTCCGCGTGGAAGTTGGTGAGGATGCGGTGACGCAGCACCGGCGGCGCGAGGGCGCGGATGTCCTCGAACGTCACGTGGTAGCGGCCCTCCATGAGCGCGCGCGCTTTCCCTCCCAGGATGAGGTACTGCCCCGCCCGCACGCTCGCGCCGTAGGACACCCATTGCCGGATGAACTCCGGTGTGCCGTTGTCGCCGGGGCGCGTGAGCCGCACCATGTTCACCGCGTATCGCACCACCGGCTCCGCCACGGGCACGCGCCGCACCAGCTGTTGGAAGGCCACGATGTCCGCTCCCGTGACCGCGCGATCGATCCGCAGGTCTTCGACGGCCGTGGTCTTCCGTACCACTTCCAGCTCGTCCGCCTCGGGCAGATAGCCCATGATGATGTTGAACATGAAGCGGTCGAGCTGCGCCT
>JACQHC010000118.1 GCA_016199245.1 Gemmatimonadota bacterium
CGCGAGCGGTGCTGGCCGATGGCGTGATCCTCGGCGACCAATGTCGGGTTGGGGCCCACGCGGTCCTGCAAGGCGGCGCCGTCCTGGGCGACCGTGTGCGCGTCGCCCCCGGGGCCCGGATCGGCGGCGCCGGGTTCGCCTACGTGCCCACGGAGCGGGGCCATGAGGCGTTCCCGCATGTCGGCAGCTGCGTCATCGAGGACGACGTGGACATCGGCGCCAACTCCGTGGTGGATCGCGGCTCCCTGAGCGAGACCGTCGTGGGACGGGGAACGAAGATCGACAGCCTGGTGAAGGTGGCGCACAACGTCCGCATCGGCGCGCGCTGCCTCATCATGGCACAGGTGGGGATCGCGGGCAGCGCCGTTGTGGACGACGACGCGGTGCTCGCGGGACAGGCGGGCCTGGCCGACCACACTCACGTCGGGCGCGGCGCGCGGGTCGCTGCGCAAGCTGGCGTGATCGGCCCCGTGCCGGCAGGCGCTACGGTATCGGGATACCCGGCACGGGACCATCGCGACGTGCTGCGCCAGGCCGCCGCGCTCCGCCGCTTGACGCCGCTCGTCACCTCCCTCGAAGCCCTGGTGCAAGCCCATGCCGCAAGCGACTAGGCTCTCCATCCGGCAGCCGGCGAGTGTGCGGGGCACCGGGCTTCACAGCGCCCGAGCCGTGACGCTCACCTTCCGGCCGGCTGACGCCGGTGGCGGAATCGTCTTCCGGCGCACGGACCTCCAGCGCGCGGCGGATATTCCCGCGGCGGCCGCGGCGGTCCGCTCCACGGACCGGCGCACGGAGTTGGCCGCGGGCGACGCGGCGGTCAGTACCGTCGAGCATGTGCTCGCGGCAGTGATGGCCGCGGGCGTGGACGACCTCGTGATCGAGCTGGACGGACCCGAGCCGCCGGCCGGGGACGGCAGTGCCGCCCCGTTCTTTGAGGCGCTCCAGCAGGCCGGCACCGCGCCCGTAGGTGGGCAACCGGCACGCTACCGGCTGCCGAGCCCGCTCCGCGTGACTGACGGGGACGCCGAATACGTCGTGGCGCCCGGCGACGGACTGCGGCTCGCGGTCACGATCGAGTGGCCGCACCCGGTCATCGGACGCCAATCCGGCTGGTACGACGTCACGCCGGACCGTTTCGCGGCTGACCTCGCGCGGGCCCGCACCTTCGGGTTCGAGTCCGACGCGGACGCCCTCCGCTCGAAAGGGCTCGCGGCGGGCGCGGATGGCGCGGCGATCCGGTTGTCGGATTCCGGAGTCGTGCACACCGAGCTACGGTGGCCCGACGAGTTCGTGCGCCACAAGGCGGTTGATTTGCTGGGCGATCTCGCGCTGCTCGGTGGACGCCTCGAGGCGACGGTGGTCGCGTTCCGGCCTGGACACCACGGCAACCTCGCGCTGGTCCGCGCCCTCCAGCGCGTAACGGCGGGCGCCGCGCCGGTCATGGGCATCGAGCAGATCCTGGGCACGCTCCCGCACCGCTACCCAATGCTGCTCGTGGACCGCATCCTCGAGATCCGCGGCCGCGAGCGCGTGATCGGCCTCAAGAACGTGACGTTCAACGAGCCGTTCTTCCAGGGGCACTTTCCGGGTCACCCGGTCATGCCGGGCGTGTTGATCGTCGAGGCGATGGCGCAGGTGGGCGGGATGCTCGTGATGGGGGCTGTGGACGATCCCGCCACCAAGACTGTGTACTTCATGTCGATCGACGACGTGAAGTTCCGCAGGCCGGTGGTGCCGGGCGATCAGCTGCGCCTCGAGCTGGACATGCTGCAGTTCCGGGGCACGGTCTGCCGCATGCGAGGCGTGGCGTACGTGGACGGCCAGGTGGCGGCGGAGGCAGAGATGCTGGCGGGGATTGTCGACCGGTGACCCCGAGCGTCCACGCCACCGCGATCGTCGATTCGGACGCCCGGCTGGCGCACGACGTCCTCGTCGGACCCTATGCCGTCATCGGGCCGGGCGTCGACATCGGCCCGGGGACGGCCATCGCTGCCCACGCCGTGATCGAGCGTGACACATCTGTCGGGGCGCGCTGCCGCGTCGGTGTGGGGGCCGCCCTCGGCGGCGACCCTCAGGACCTCAAGTATCGGGGCGAGCCCACGCGGCTCGAAGTAGGCGACGACACGACCATCCGCGAGTACGTCACGGCCAACCGGGGCACCGCGCCTACCGGGCGCACCGTGATCGGCCAGCGATGCTATCTCATGGCGTACGTGCACGTCGGTCACGATGCCGTGGTGCACGACGGGGTCGTCCTGGCCAACGGCGTGCAGCTGGGCGGGCACGTGCGCGTCGGCACACACGCGTCCATCGGGGGCGGCACACCCGTGCACCAGTTTGTCCGGATCGGGGATTTCGCGTTCGTTGGCGGCGGGTCCCGCGTGCCGCAGGACGTCCCGCCGTTCGCCCGCGCCGCGGGGAACCCGCTCCGACTGTACGGGATCAACGCCGTGGGGTTGCAACGGGCGGGGTTCGACCCATGCGTCCGGAAGGCGTTGCAGCGGGCCTTCCGCCTGCTGTTCAACTCACGCCTGCGCGTCACGGAAGCGATGGAGTGTTTGCAACGGGAAGGGCCGCAGGTCGCCGAGGTAGAGCAGTTGATGCAGTTCATCGCGACGTCGGAGCGGGGCATTCCCGTCTGATGGCCACGGCGCGGCGGCTCTACGTGTCGGCCGGGGAGCCGTCGGGCGACGCGCACGCCGCCGCACTCGTGCGGGCGCTGAAGGATGTGGCACCGCACGTGGACACCGATGCCATGGGAGGTCCGGGCCTCCGCGCAGCCGGGGCGCGGATCGTCGAGCCGTCTGACCGGCTCGGGGCGATGGGGTTGTTCGAGGCGGCAACGGCGCTCCCGCAGCATCTGGCCGCCCTCTATCGCGTGCAGCGCCGCCTCTCCAGCAACGCGTACGATGCCGCCGTACTCATCGACTACCCGGGGTTTCACCTGCGGGTCGCGCGCGCCGCACGCACCCGCGACGTACCGGTCCTCTACTACATCGCGCCGCAGCTGTGGGCCTGGGGAGCCTGGCGGGCCCGCGCGCTGCGAGAGACGGTCCGCCTGGTGGCGTCCGTTCTCCCGTTTGAGGCGCCGCTGCTCAACGGCCTGGGCATCCCGGCGACGTTCGTGGGGCACCCGGTCGTTGATGCGAGCCGGCCGCGCCGCGACGAGGCGCGAGATCAGCTCGGGATCGGCGAGGGGCGCCCCGTGCTCGCCCTCTTGCCCGGGAGCCGCCCCGGCGAGATCTCGCGTCACTGGCCGATCTTCCGCACGGCCGCGCGGACTCTCGCCGCGCGGCACCCGGGTCTTGTGTCCGTGCTCGCCGCAGCCCCGGGCGCCCGTTACCGGCTGGACGACGCACCGCTGCTGAGTGCCAGCGCTCCGGTGGCGCTGGCGGCGGCCGATGCGGCGCTGTGCAAGTCCGGCACGGCCACATTGGAAGCCGCCGTCGCGGGCACGCCCATGGTTATCGCCTACGCCCTGAATCCGGCCACGTTCGCGCTGGCGAGGCGATTGGTGCAGGCACCGTTCATCGGGTTGCCCAACCTCATCGCCGGGCGCCGCGTGACTGAAGAGCTGGTGCAGTCGGACGCCACGCCCGCCCGCCTCGCGGCTGCGCTCGAGCCGCTGCTCGACCGGAGTGGCCCCACCGCGCGCCGGCAGCGGGATGACTTGGCCAGCGTGACGACTCGCCTCGGCCCGCCCGGCGTCGCGACACGCGTTGCCGCACTGGCCGCGGAGTTGGCGGCATGACGTCCGTCGGGGCGTGGGCATTGGGCGGAGCGGCACGGACCCTGGCGGCCACGTGGCGCATTGAGTTCGTTGGCCGCGAACGAATGCAGGCGCTGCGCTCCGGCTCCAACCCCCGTGTCAGCGTGCTGTGGCACGAGCACCTCCTGCCATTGTTGTGGACGAATCGCGGGTGCGGGGCCGTGATCATCGCGTCGCGGCATCCCGACGGCCGCCGACTCGCGGCCGCGTCCCGCCGCTGGGGCTACGAGAGCGCGGACGGGTCCAGCACGCGGGGAGGGACCGCCGCGCTCCGCCGCGCCATCCGCGTGCTTCGCGCCGGCGGCGAGGTGGCGATCGCGGCGGACGGCCCGCGAGGCCCCTATCGGACGGCCAAGCCTGGAGCGGTGTTCGCTGCGCGCCACGCGGGAGCGGTCATCGTACCCGTGGCAGCGGGAGCCTCGCGCGCCTGGCGGCTGGGTTCGTGGGATCGGCTCATGGTACCGGCACCCTACGCTCACGTTCGTGTCGTCTACGGCGAGCCGATCCAACCGCACGCGGTGACGTCGGACGCCGACGGGATCCGCATGCTCGAGGAAGGCCTGCAGCAGGCGACGCGGCTGGCCGCGTGCTAGCACCGTCGTTCTGGCGCAGCCGAAGCCGCGGCGCGCGCCTCCTGCGCTGGCTCTTGTGGCCTCCATCTGCCCTGTACGGCGCAGCGATGGCCGGACGCCGGGCTACCTACGCGCTGGGCGCCCGTCGCGCTCGGCATCCGGCCGTTCCCACCGTGGCCGTCGGAGGACTCACCGTGGGCGGGGCGGGGAAAACCCCGGTCGCCTCATGGATCGCCGGTTTCTTCATGGATCGGGACATCAGGGCGGGCATCGTACTCCGCGGCGTTGGCGGGGATGAAGTCGCCGTGCACCGCCGCCTGGTGAGCGGCGCAGTTGTCGTCGAGGATCCGAACCGGTTTCGGGGATGCGTGGCGGCGGTCGAACGTGGTGCCCGCATCCTGGTCCTGGACGATGCGTTTCAGCGGCTCGACGTCGCTCGGGACCTCGATATCGTCGTCATCGCCACTGAGTCCCTCCACCCTTCGGGCCTCCTGCCGTCCGGACCCTGGCGCGAGCCCCTGGCGGCGCTGCGCCGCGCCGACCTGGTTGTCATTACGCGCAAGGCCGCCTCACTCGAGGCGGCTCGCGCGGCAGCACAGCGGGTCTGGTCTCTCTTTCGCGGCGGTCCGATTGCCATCGCGGCACTCCAGCCCGTGGCGTTCCGGAGGCTGACCGGGAACGGCTGCGTCGGTACCGGTGAGCTCGCCGGGGCGCGGATCCTCGCGTCGGCGGGCGTCGCCGACCCGTGGACATTCGCGGCGCAATGCCGGGGGCTGGGCGCGGCGGTCACCTTGCTCCCCTGGCCCGATCATTACGCCTTCACCGCCCGCGACGTCAGCCGTCTGGCCTCCCTCGCCAGCACATTCGATTACGTTGTGGTCACCGAAAAGGACGCGGTTAAGCTGGAACCAATCTGGCCTGTGTCCGGCCCGGACCCGCTAGTGAGCCGCCTCGAGCTCACCTGGGAGGATGGGCGAGGCGATGTGGAGACCTTGTTAAGTCGTTTATCTACAGTATCTTACGGACCAATTCACTGACGCGAGTCCAGTCCCGACACCGCCATGAGTAACATCACCGAGGCGCCCCATCCCGCCACTGCAAGCCAAGTCGTCGGCCGCGACAAGGACCCGTTTATCGGGGAAGAGAACCCGTTCGAGGCCATGATGGCCCGGTTCGACCACGCCGCCGAGATCCTCGCGCTCGATCCGGGACTCTACCGGGTCCTGCGCCAACCGGAGAAGCAGGTCATCGTGGCGGTCCCGATTCAGCGCGACAACGCCGAGATCGAGGTGTTCACGGGCTACCGCGTCCTCCACAACACGTCGCGCGGGCCCGCCAAGGGCGGAATTCGGTTTGATCTGAACGTCACGCTCGACGAGGTGAAGGCCCTGGCGGCCTGGATGACGTGGAAATGTGCCGTGGTCAACATCCCCTTTGGCGGCGCCAAGGGCGGGGTCGTGTGCGATCCCACCAACCTCACGATCAGCGAGCTGGAGCGGATCACTCGGCGGTACACGGCAGCCATCATCGAGACTCTGGGGCCCGAATCGGACATCCCGGCGCCGGATGTGAACACCAATGAGCGCGTGATGGCGTGGATCATGGACACGTATTCCATGCACAAGCGCCACTCGGTGACGGCCGTCGTGACCGGGAAGCCGATCGAAATGGGCGGTTCGCTGGGCCGCCGGGAAGCCACGGGCCGCGGGTGCATGATCGTCACCAAGGAGGCGCTGAAGCACCTGGGGTTGCCGATCCGCGGGGCGAAGGTGGCGGTGCAAGGGTTCGGGAACGTGGGATCGGTCGCCGCGCGGCTGTTGCAGGAGGAAGGGCTCGTCGTGGTCGCGGTGAGTGACGTGTCGGGGGCGATCTACAGTCCCACCGGGCTGGATATCGACGATGTCGTCGAGTGGACGCGCGAGCACCGCTACGTGTCCGGCTTCCCCGACTCGGAGGCAATCGCCCCCGACGAGCTCCTGACGCTGGACGTGGACGTACTCCTGCCGGCCGCGGTGGAGAGCACGATCACCCGCCGCAACGCCGGCAAGATCAAGGCGAAGGTGATCTGTGAGGGGGCGAACGGCCCCACGACGCCGAGCGCGGACAAGATGCTCGAGAACCACGGGGCGTTCGTGATCCCCGACATCCTGGCGAATGCGGGCGGCGTGACGGTCAGCTACTTCGAATGGGTACAAGATCGCGCCGCCTACTTCTGGGACGAGCACACCGTGAACGAGCGTCTCCAGAACATCATCCAGCGTTCGTTCCACGATGTGCTGTCCGTCGCGCGACGGCACAGCGTCAACATGCGGATCGCGGCGTACATGCTCGCCATCGAGCGCGTCGCGGCCGTTCATCGGCTCCGCGGCCTGTATGCCTGATGGTGGTGCACGTCCTCGCCGCCGGGCGGCTGACCAGCCACGGCCTTGGTCTGGCCTGCGCGGACTACGAGATACGCCTGGGCCGGTTCGTCCGGGTGGTGGTCCGGGAGGTGCGGCCCGGTCCGGCCCACGCCTCGCCGGCGGTGCGCATGCGGATCGAGGGCGAGCGCTTGCTGGCGGCCGTGCCCCGGGGGACCCGCGCCATTGCCCTCACACGCGCGGGGCGACCTGAGACCACGGAGAGCTTTGCCCGAAAGCTCGCCGGCTGGCGCACCACGGCGACGGACGTGGCGTTCCTGATCGGAGGGGCCCACGGGCTTTCCGCCGAGACGCTGGATCGGTGCGACGCACGCATGAGCCTGTCACCGCTCACGCTACCGCACGAGATCGCCCGGCTTGTTCTCCTCGAGCAATTGTACCGCGCAGGCACGATCCTCCAGGGTACGCCGTACCACAAGGGGCGTTGAGCGGTCATGTCGCTGCTCTTCGAGCCGACCCCAATCGCCGGCGCCGCCGTGCCGCTCGCCGCCGGCGGCGACGGCGATTACCCGCGCGTCCTGCCGGAGCTGCGCCCGGCGTTCGTCGCTCACGGCCCCGCCATGGCTAACCTGGAGCGGCTGTTCTCGCCTGGCGCCCTCGCCGTAACCAGCGGCCAGCAGCCGGGTTTGCTCACCGGGCCGCTCTACACCGCATACAAGGCGCTTACAGCGGCGGCGCTCGCCCGGGAGTTGGAGACGCGGCTCCAGCGTGCGGTGGTACCGGTGTTCTGGGTGGCCGGAGACGATCACGACTTCGCCGAAGCCAACCATTGCTACCTCCTTACTCAGGGCAACGAGATCGAGCGCCTCGCGCTCCGCGAGCGGGAACAGACTGCTCCGCTCACGCCGCTCTACCGGGAGCCGGTCGGGGACACGATCACGGACGTGCTGGCGTCGGTCGCGCGCGCGACGCCTGATACGGAGTTCCGCGCTCATGCCCTGGGGTGGGCTGAGCGCCATTATCGTCCCGATACCAACCTCGCAGACGCGTTCGCCAACGCCTTGGCCGAGTTGCTGGGAGAGTTCGGCGTGGTGGTCTTCCGCCCCACGCATCCCGCGGCGAAGACCGCGATGGCGCCCTGGCTGCTCGCGGCTCTGGAGCGTGCCGGGGAACTCGATGCCGCCCTCGCCGAGCGCGCCCGCGAGCTGTTGGAATCACGCCGCGCCGCGCCCGTGCCCGTGGGAGACGGGGCCTCTCCCGTCATGCTCGAAGGATCGCTGGGCCGCGACCGGTTGATGCTGGACGGAGCCGCATTCACGACGCGACGGAGCGGGGAACGGTATTCGCTGCGCGATCTCAGCCAGCTCGCGGTGCAAGAGCCAGAGCGCTTCTCCCCAAACGTCCTCGCGCGGCCAGTCATGGAGGCGGTCCTGCTGCCGACCCTGGCCTACGTGGCCGGGCCGGCGGAACTGGCATACCTGCCCCAGTGCACGCCCATGTACCGGGCGCTTGGCGTGCGGCCTCAGGTCCCGCTGCCACGGTGGTCGGGGTTCGCAATCGAGCCGCGCGTGGCGAAGGTCCTGGAGAAGTACCGCATCCAGCCCGTGGACCTGGATCAGCCGGAAGGCCAGCTGGAGGCGGCGCTCGTGCAATCGGAGATGCCGCCGGCGGCCGCTCAGGCCGTGCAGGTCCTGCGCCGCACGCTGGACGAGGAATACGACCGCCTGACCGAGGCCGCCGTGGGCATCGACCCCACGCTCAAGAAACCCGTGCAGTCGGCCAAGCATCAGTCCCTGACGGGCGTCGCGGAGATCGAGAAACGCCTGGTCGGCCATCTCAAGCAACAGAACGAGATCCTCGTGAGCCAGGTCGCCAAGGCCCGCCATAATCTGTTTCCGCTGGGACAACCACAGGAGCGCGTGCTTACCGCGCTGCCGTACCTCGTGCGGTACGGCCCGGAGTTCCTGCGCGGTGCCTACGCGGCGTGCGAGCGCCTGGCGATCCATCTTGCCGCAGCCACCGAGGGCCGGTAGAATCCGCCCATGATCTGGGTCATCGGGTTCCTGATTCTGATCGTCGCGTTGCTCATCCCGATTCTCGCGATCGTGATGGACTCGCCCGCCCTCCGCGGGGCGTTCGAGCGACGGCTGGGCTCCCCCCAAGTCAAGGAGCTGAACGACAAGGTGGCGGTCCTGGAAGACGAGATCGACGAATTGGGGCGCGCCGTTCAGGCCCTGCGCGATGAGACCCAGTTCATCCAGCGTTTGCTGGAGGAAGGCGAAGCGCGACCCAAGCCCCCGACGCTCCCCTCGCCCAAGCACTAGTGACGGTCCAACCCGGTTGGCGCGCCCCGGTGTTCGCGCGTCGCAGGTTGGACCGGCCGTAACCCCGCATGCCGCCGTCTCAAGGACGGCTCGCTGGCCGCGTCGCCGCCGGCATCATCGTGGCTCGCATCCTGGGGTTCGTGCGGGAGCGGTTCTTCGCCCACTACTTCGGTAATGGACCGGCGGCGGATGCATTTCGCGCCGCCCTCAAGATCCCCAATGTTCTGCGCGTCCTGCTGGGCGAAGGAACGCTCTCCGCTTCGTTCATTCCCGTGTACGCCGCCATGATCGAGCGCGGCGACCGCGCAGGGGCGCGCACGCTCGCCGGAACCATAGCGTCCATTCTCGTGCTCGTTACCGCGGTCGCTGCGCTCGCCGGCGTCGTGCTCGCGCCCGTGATCACCGACTTCGCCGCGCCCGGCTTCGCGGGACCCACGCGGGATCTGACCGTTCGCCTGGTCGAGATCCTGTTCCCGATGTCCGGCGTGCTGATCCTGTCCGCCTGGTGCCTCGGCGTGCTCAACACGCACGGTCGCTTCTTTCTGTCCTACGCCGCCCCCGCCATGTGGAACGTCGCGCAGATCGCCGTGCTCGTCGGCCTGGGCGCGCGGCTGGGCGGGGCGCGTCTGGTGGTGGCGCTTGCCTGGGGCGCCCTGGCCGGCAGCGCGCTGCAGGTTCTGCTGCAGCTCCCGGCGACGCTCCGACTCACACATGGCATCTCGTGGAGCCTGCGACTCGCCACGCCGGGCGTGCGGCTCGTGCTGCGCTCGTGGGGTCCCGTCGTCATCGGCGCGGGTGTGGTGCAGATCTCGAGTGTGGTGGATACACAGCTCGGCTCGCTGCTCGGCGGCGGTGCGGTGGCGGCGCTCGGCTACGCCCAGCTGCTGGCCACGCTGCCGCTGTCGCTGTTCGGCGTGAGCGTGGCGGCGGCCGCTCTCCCCGACCTGAGCCGCGACGCCTCATCACAGCCACCCGACGCGCTGCGCTCGCGACTGGCGGAGGGGCTGCGGCGGCTCGCGTTCTACGTCGTGCCGTCTGCCTTCGCGCTCGCCGCGCTGGGGCGGCCCATGGTAGCTGCCATTTTCCAGACCGGGAGCTTCGGCGCGGCGGAAACGGACGTCGTCACCGGCGTGGTAGCCGCCTACGCCGTCGGCGTTCCCGGCCAGGCGGCGGTCAAGCTCCTCGCCTCCGGCCACTATGCCCTCGGCGACACGCGGACGCCGATGCGAGTGGCGGGTCTCTCGGTCGTCCTGTCAGCCGCGCTCGGGTGGACCTTGATGCGTTGGCTCGGAGTTGCGGGGATCGCGCTGGGGGCCGCGGCGGGCGGCTATCTCAACGTCGGCCTGAACTACGCGGGCCTCGAGCGGCGTGTCGGCACGATGCAGAGCACGGCAGAGTGGCGTGCCCTGGCAACCACGCTCGTCGCGAGTCTGGTCGCCGCCGCGGGCGGCGTCGCAGCCGCGCGCTCACTCGCCGGGACCTGGCCAGGGCTCGTCGCGGGCACCGCCGCGTTCGGTGTAGCTTACGCCGGTGTATGCCTGATGCTGCGCCACCCGGACGCCACGGGGTTGCTGCGCTGGACTCGGCGCTGACGCACACCCTCGAACGCAAGCTCGACGCATTGCCGGACCAGCCGGGCGTCTACCTCTGGAAGGACGCCCGCGGAACCGTGCTGTACGTGGGGAAGGCCAAGAACCTGCGGCAGCGCGTGCGAAGCTATTTCGCGGCCGACGTCGAGGAGAGCCCTCGCACGCGGTCGCTGCTGCGGCACGTAGCCGGCCTCGACACGATCGTGGTGCCGTCGGAGCCGCAGGCCCTGTTGCTCGAGAACAACCTCATCAAGGAACACCAGCCCCGCTACAACATCGCCCTGCGCGACGACAAGAGCTATCCGCTCATCGCGGTCACCCTGGCGGAGCCCTTCCCCCGCATCGTCGTCGGACGGCGACTGAGCATTCCGGGGGCGCGACTGTTCGGCCCGTACACGGACGTCGCAGTCTTGCGGCGCACGCTGCAGGTGATCCGCCGCATTTTCACGGTCCGCTCCTGCCATTACGCGCTCCCCACCGAGGCCCCCGACCGACCCTGCCTCGACTTTCACATCCAGCGCTGCCAGGCCCCGTGCGTCGGCTACCAGTCCGAAGCCGACTATCGGCGGATGATGGATGACGTCGTGGCGTTCCTCGAGGGCCGGACCGTCGAGGTCCGCCAGCGACTGCGCGAGCGCATGGACGAAGCCGCCGGGCGCCTGGAGTACGAGCGAGCGGCGGAAACCCGCAACGCGCTCCGCTGGCTGGACCAGCTCGAGCGACCGGCCGTGGTCGAGACGGTCGCGGTGTCGAACGCCGACGCGATCGGGTTTGCCCGGGACGGCGACGACGCGGCCGGGGTCGTGCTCCGGGCGCGGGAGGGCAAGATCGTCGCCCGCGACCACCGGTTCCTCGCCAACCTCGCCGACGAGCCCGACGCGGCCGCACTGAGCACGTTCCTCGTGCGATACTATCGTCCGCTGGAAGAGCGGGCAGCGCTGGCTGTGCTGCCGTTCACGCCCGCTGATCTCGAAGAGCTGGCCGAGCTCGTCCCCGACACGCGGTTTCACGTTCCGCGGCGTGGCGCGCGGCATCGACTCGTGGAGCTCGCGGATCAGAACGCGCGGCATCTGCTCGAGAGTCTGTTTCTCGAATCACTGGTCACCGACGAGCGCGCCGAGGACCCGGTGTACGCGTTGGGCAGGGACCTGGGCCTCACGGCCGCCCCCCGCTCGATGATCTGCGTGGACATTTCGACGAACCAGGGCCGGGATACGGTGGGTTCGCTTGTCTGGTTCGAGGGCGGCCGGCCACGGAAGAGCGAATACCGGCACTACCGGATCCGGTCGGCGGGGCAGCAGGACGACGTGGCGGCGATCCGCGAGGTACTCGCGCGGTTCGTGACGCGGCGGACCGCGGAGGCGAAGCCGCTACCCGACCTCGTGGTAGTGGACGGCGGGAAGGGGCAACTCCACGCCGCTCAGGAGGTCTTATCGGGCCTCGCCCCCGGCCCGTCCGTGATCAGCCTGGCGAAACGTGACGAAGAGGTGTTCGTTCCGGGCCGCCCGGATAGCCTCCGGCTCCCGCGCCGTGCGCCTTCGCTGCGGTTGCTGCAGCGGGCGCGCGACGAGGCGCATCGCTTCGCGATAACCTATAGCCGCGCGCGGCGTAGCGCGCGCACCATCACGTCCGCGCTGCTCGAGATCCCGGGCGTCGGCCCGGCTCGGCGGCGCGCACTGCTCGAGCGCTTCGGAAGCCTGGCGGGCGTACGCCTGGCCACGGCGGACGAGATCGCCGCCATCCCGGGGATTTCCCACACCCTCGCCGACCGCATCCTCGAACACGTGAGGACGTCTTGACGCCGTCCTGGCCCTGGCGGCTCGAATGCTCCGAGTGCCGCGCAACGGCGACTCCCGATGGCTTGCCGACGGTCTGTGCGGCGTGCGGCGCGCCGTGGCTGGTGGAGTATGAGCGGCTGCCGGCCCCGGCCGATCCGCGAGTGCACAGTGAAGAGCGGCGAGTACAAAGTGCGGGACCTGACCCATCACTCGCCCCTCGCCCCTCGCCCTGGTCCATGTGGCGCTACCGCGACTGGCTTCCGCTACGGGACGGCGAGGAACCCGTCACGCTGGGGGAGGGGATGACGCCGCTCCTCAGGATGCCCGGCCTGGAGCGCCGGTACGGACTGCGAGCGCTGTGGATCAAGGACGAGTCGAAGAACCCCACCGGCTCGTTCAAGGCGCGAGGCCTGGCAATGGCGGTGACGCGAGCGGCGCTGGCAGGTGCGCCGGCTTTCACGGTCCCCACGGCAGGGAACGCGGGCGTCGCGCTCAGCGCCTACGCCTGCCGGGCCGGCATTCCGGCCCGTGTGTACGCACCGCGCATGACACCCGACACACTGCTCGCCCAGGTCCGCGCATTTGGCGCGACCCTGGAACTGGTAGACGGGCACATCGGCGATTGTGGCAGGCTGTCGCGCGCGCACGCGGCGACCACGGGCGCGTTCGACGTCTCCACGTTGCGAGAGCCGTATCGCATCGAAGGCAAGAAGACCCTGGGCCTCGAACTGGCCGAGCAGCTCGCGTGGTCGCTGCCGGACGTGATTGTCTATCCCGCCGGTGGAGGCACGGGGCTGATCGGCATGTGGAAGGCGTTCCGCGAGCTCGCGCGCGCGGGCTGGCTACCGGACACCCTGCCGCGCTTTTTCGCGGCGCAGTCGACGGGCTGCGCGCCGCTGGTGCGAGCCGTGGAAACCGGCGCGACGCGCACGGAACCATGGCCCGACCCGAAGACCGTGGCGAGCGGCCTGTGCGTGCCGGCGCCGCTGGGCGGTGCCCTGATGCTCCGCGCGATTCGGGAAAGCGGCGGCGGCGCCGTGGCCGTCAGCGATGAGGCCCTGTGCGCCGCGCAACGGGAGCTCGCGGCCGGCCATGGCATCGACGCCGCGCCCGAGGGCGGCGCCGGCCTCGCCGCCCTGGAGGAGCTACACCGTCGCGGCGTGGTCGGCCCCACGGATTGCGTCGTCGTATTCAACACGGGAGCCGGGTGGCTTTATCGGTAGCGATCAGCGATATTTTTTGGCTGCAGCGACTCACATGCGGATTGCCATAATCGACGCCGCCGCCGGTGTCAGCGGCGACATGTTGCTCGGCGCACTGATCGGTGCAGGGGCCGACCGGACCGCGCTCGAATCGCTGCCCCGGCGCACCGGGTTCCCGGAAGTTGGCGTCCGGATCCGCCAGGTGTCCCGCGGCGGGGTCTCGGCCGTGAAGGTGGACTTCGCGATCCCCACGGGCGGTCCGGCGGCACACAGCCACCACGTGCGGGACCTGGTGGAGCGCGTGCGCAACGCCGACGTCGGCAGCGCGGTGCGCGATCGGGCGATCCGGGCGTTTGAGCTGATTGGCGCCGCCGAGGGCCGCGTGCACGGAGTCGCACCCGACCACGTGCACCTGCACGAGGTCGGAGCCGTGGACGCGGTGCTCGATATCGTCGGGGTGTGCGAGCTGTTCGAGCACCTTGGCGTAGCCGCGGTGTACAATTTCCCTGTGGCCGTGGGAAGTGGCTGGGTGGAAGCCGCACATGGACGCCTGCCCGTTCCCGCGCCCGCCACCTCGCTGCTGTTGGAGGGCATCGAGGTGACCTCGGGCGGACCGGTGGAAGGCGAGGCGACTACGCCCACCGGAGCCGCGCTGCTTCGCGTGCTCTCGGCAGGCCGCCCACCGGAACGCTGGCGAGCCACGGTGCAGGGATGGGGCGCCGGTTCCCGCGATCCCGCTGGATACCCGAACGCCCTCCGCCTGCTGGTGGCGGAGGCAGCGGACGAGGCGGGGGAGGTGGAAGTCGTCGCTACGGACCTAGACGACCTGCCACCCGAGTACGTGGAGCCGTTGCGCGAGGCGGTGTTCGCCGCGGGGGCCGTCGACTGCGTCGTGTGGCCCACGCAGGGCAAGAAAGGCCGCGTGGCGTTGAGGCTGGAGGCTCAGGTGCCTCCCGGGAACGTGGACGCCGTGGTGCGGGCCCTGTTTCGGCACAGTACGACAACCGGTGTTCGGCGGTGGCGGACGGTCCGGACCACGCTCCCCCGGCGCCAGGTGGAGATCAACGTGGCGCCGGACGTGCGCGTGCGAGTGAAAGTGACGGACGCCCCCGGGGGCAGGCGATACAAGCCCGAGTACCAGGATGTGATGACAGCCGCCGCGCGACTGGACGTGCCGGCGCTAGAAGTGGCGCGGCAGGCGGAGCGCCAGGCGAGAGCGGCGGACGGCGGTGCCGCCGGACGAGACCCATTCGAACAAGGGAGCGATGGAGCATGATCAAGCAGGCGGTGCTGGCCGGGGGACTGGCGGTCACGGTGACCACGGCAGCCTGGGGGCAGGCGGACACGGCGCAGTGTGATCTCAAGACATCGCACTTCGCCATTACCCGGGCCATCCTTTACATCCAGAACGCGACCAACATCCAGGACACCACGCCCGCGGGCGTGACCAGGAGGACGCAGGCGCTCGACGGCGCCAGGCGGTCGCTCCTGGAAGCGATCCAGCAGGGCCAGGAAAACAGTGTGGCGGCCTGGTACTACCTGGGCCTGTACCACTACTACAGCGGAGAGGATGCACTCGCTGCCGACTCGGCGTTTGACAAGGTCGAGGCGCTCGCGCCTTCCTGTGCGAAGGAAACGATGCAGCTCCGCGAAGGCGTGTGGGGCCGCGTGGCGAACCAGGGAATCGAGGGCCTGCGGAACAATGATCAGGCCAGCGCCAAGGAACGTTTCATGCTCGCCAACGTGGTCTATGATGAGGACCCAACCACGTTCTTCTACCTCGGCACGATTTACGCGGGAGAGGACAACGCCGACAGCGCCCTGGCGTACTTCAGGCAATCCGCTGAGAAGTCGCAGGGGGACACGTCCTTCGCCGAGATCCGGGAAAAATCCGTTCAGAACCTGGCCCGGATCTACGAGGTGCTCGAACAATGGGATTCGGCGGCCGTGTACTTCAGGGCCTACCGGGAGATTCGGCCCGATGACTCCGAGGCCCTCAGCGGCCTGGGGCGGGCACTGATGTCCAGCGGCGACACGGCCGGGGCCGAAGCTGTGTACGATGAGATTCTCCGGAAGGCGACCGACGCAGTGCCACTCGTCAGGCGCGCTCGCGAGTCGATGTCCCGCGGCGACACCGTCACCTCACAGGCACAGTCCGACAGCGCCCGGTCTATCATTCCAGACCCGGTTGAGCTGTTCCGAAACGGCGTCGCGCTGTTTCGGATAGACCGCCCTGCCAAAGCCGCACAGGCATTCGAGGCGGGACTCGAGTGGTATCCGTATCACCGGAATGGACTGTTCAATCTCGGCAACGCGTATTTCCAGTTGGCCCAGAACGCCTCGGGCGACTCCGCGAAGCCACACGCCCTCAAGATGCTCGGCGCGGTGCGGCGGCTCCTGGCAATCGATCCCGCCAGCGGGGCGGCGATGCGACTCATGGCCGCCGGGTATCAGTTGAGCGGGCGCGCCGACTCCACCGACATCTGGTTGACGAAAGCGGGGCAGATGTCATACGACGTGGACATCCAGACAGCCCAGGCCGTCGAACGTGGCTATTACGTGGC
>JACQHC010000114.1 GCA_016199245.1 Gemmatimonadota bacterium
AGGTCTATGGTGCCGAGCTTGCGGCACGCCTCGCGGATCGCCCGCATCTCGGCATGGGCGGTGATGTCCGTGGTGGCCCACACGCCGTTGTGCTCGCAGCTCACCACGGCGCCGTCGCGCACGATACAGGCACCGAACGGCGTCTGGCCCCGCGCGATCCCTTCGCGGGTTCGCTCGATCGCGAGCTGCATGAAGGCGTGATCGGTCATGGCGGGGACAATGTACGCCACTGGCCTTCCATGCTCCACACCGGAGCGCGCCGGTGCCGCTCGCCCGTGAGCCTCTTCCTCGCGGCAGCGTGTGTGCTCATGGCTGCGGGAGCCAGGAGTCTTGGAGCCCAGACCGTCGGGGGCACGGTTTCCGCACAAGAAAGTGGAGCGCCGGTTGTCGGGGTCCTGGTGCTGCTGCTCGATACGCGGGGCACGGAGGTGGCGCGGGTGCAAAGCGACGCCGAAGGCCGCTACAACGTCATCGCGCCGACGGCGGGAGCCTATCGGCTGCGATTCCTCGTGCCCGGTTACCGGCCGCTGGTGTCGGCGCCCTTGCAACTCGCCCCCGGCGCTCCCGTGGAGTATCCCCTGCGGCTGATCGCCGTATCTCCCGAGCTGCTCGACACGCTCATCGTAGAAGGGCGGCCTGTCCCCGCTCACCTCTCCCCATTCTATCGGCGGCGCAACTACGGGCTTGGCCGGTTTCTCACCCGCGATGAGATTGACCGGACGCGAGCGGCCGACGTCAGCGGCGTGGTGCGCCGGCTCATGGTGCTCGACGTGGGTTCGGATCCCGGAGACGGTGGTGGAAGGCGCGTTGGATCAACCAGGTTCGGCCGCATGTGTCCCGCGGCGGTGTACGTCAACGGCACGTTCGCAGGCATGTCGGGAGAGGTGGACATCGACCACATCGTGCCGCTCGATGCCGTGGAAGCCGTCGAGCTGTACCGCGCGAGCGAGATTCCTCTGGATTTCACCGCCAGGGGCTGCGGCCTGGTTTCCGTGTGGAGCCGGCTCAGCCCACGCGACACTACGGGCATCGTGCGCCACCTGGCGCTTGCCACGCAGGCCGGCGCGCGCCTGGGCAGCGGGGGCGTGCGCCACGGGCGGGTGGGGTTGTCGCTGGCGTACACGTTCACCAAAGCGATCGAGATCTACCCCTCGTTGAACATCCACATCGGCTTTCCGAACACCACGCCGGACCCGGCGATTTCGGGATGGCAGGCGATCGTAGCACTGCGCGCGCGCCCGCTGGGGCTGGAAACGCCGTGGTACGTCGGGACCGGCGTGAGTCACGTTCAGCTGACCGGAGAAGCCGGGGCCGGGGTTGCAAACACGAGCGGGGAAGGGCAGCACCACGTGCTGCTCACGGGCCTGCTCCTCCCCGGCGGGGCATGGCGAGCATACGTCGAGGTTCAGTTGATCGATCCGCTGGCCGTCTCGGCGGCCCAGACCAGCCTGTTCATTGGCCTGGCGCGGCGATTCTTCTGATGGTGATGCCCGTGCAGCTGCCGACCGTGGCAGATCCACCCGATGCCCTGTTGCGGCTACTCGCTGCTCTCCTGCTGGGTGGCTTGATCGGCGCGGAGCGAGAACGGAGCGCCGCGGCGGCAGGCGAGCGCGACTTCGCCGGCGTGCGGACGTTTCCCTTGTTCGCGATGCTGGGCGCAGCCATCGCCCTCGTCAGTGGCGGGATTGGGAGCGCGGTGATCGTCGGGTTCGCCGGGATCACCGCGCTCGTCATAGCGTCCTACTTCCGCACCAGCACGAGCGACCCGGGAACCACCACCGAAGTGGCGGCGCTGGCCACGTATTGGGTGGGCGTGATGGCCGGCGCGGGCGCCCTGGTCGTCGCCGGCGTCATGGGCGTGGGGGTCGTGGCCTTGCTCGCCACCAAAGAACGGCTCGAAGCCTTCTCGCGCGCGCTCACGCGCGACGAGTTGAGCGCCGTGCTCGGGCTCGCCGTCATCAGCGTCGTGATCCTGCCGGTCCTGCCCGATGCCCCGTACGGGCCGTGGGGCGTGTGGAACCCGAGGCGCCTGTGGTTGATGGTCGTGCTGGTGTGCGGGTTATCGTTTGTGGCGTTCGTCGCGATGCGACTCCTGGGCGGAGCACGAGCATTGTACCTGAGCGGTCTCCTGGGCGGGCTCGTGTCGTCCACCGCCGTCACCGTGGCGTTCGCCAGCCGATCGGCTGCGTCGTCGCAACACGCCACGGCGCTGGCCGTCGCCAGCGGGCTTGCGTCGCTGGTCATGCTGGTGCGCATTGCCGTGCTGTGCGCCGTCGTCCAACCTCGGCTCCTGTTTGAACTGGGGCCCGAGGTTGGGTTGGCGCTCGCGGCCGGTGCGCTAGCCGTCGGGATCATGGCGCGCCGCACTCCCGTTGCCGAGGGGGCACCGGACGCGCCCGAGCTGACCAATCCGTTTCGGCTGACCGAGGCCCTGAAGTTCACAGCCTTCTACGCGGTGGTCTTGTTGTTCGTTCGAGCTGCAGGCACTTATCTGGGTACACGGGCTATCGCCGTGGCCGCCGCCGTCTCCGGGTTGACGGACGTGGATGCGATCACGTTGAGTCTGGCGGGCTCGAGCGGCTACGTGATGCCCTCACGCATCGCGGCCGGTGGCATCGCGGTCGCGATGCTCGCCAACACGCTCGCCAAAGCGGTCTATGCCAGCTGGCTCGGCAGCCCCGCGTATCGCCGGGCGATCGTTCCCATGCTCGGCGTCGTTCTCATCGCCGGTGTCGCGGGCCTGTTCGTGTGGGATCTGCTGCCATGGTGAGTCTGTTGCGACCGATGGGGACAGCGGCACTCCTGATCATCGCGGGCGGCGTCGCCCTGTGCACGCCACTCGCCGCGCAGACGATTCAGGGGCAAGTCGTGCACGGAATCGCCAACCAGACCGTGGCGGGTGGCTTCGTCGTCCTGCTGGATGCCACGGCTGCGCCAATCGCCCGCACGCAACTTGGGCGCGACGGAGCCTTTTCCCTCACCGCGCCCGGCGCGGGACGCTACGCCATCCGGTTCGAAGCGCCGGGCTACACGACCGTGACCTCGGACTGGCTCGACCTGCGCGCTGGTGCCACGCTGGTCGTAACCCTGCGTGCGTCACCGCTTGCCTCGACGGAGCTGGACACCGTGTTCGTGCAGGGCGAGCCGGTCCCGTTCCGGTTGGCGCCGTTCTATGAGCGACGCGGCCGTGGGGCCGGTGGTGAGTTCTTCACGCCAGAGGACATCGAGCGCCGCAACGCGCAGACGCCGACGGAGGTCCTGCGGTACAGCATAGGGTTCAACGTCGTTCCGAACCCGTTTGCCGGGCGCACCACAATGACGCAGAAGTACTTCATCGTCAATCGGCGATTGAGCCGCGTGGAGCAGGAGACCTGCCCGCCGCTGATCTTCGTGGACGGCCTGTACGTCGGAAACGCGTACGACGTGGAGGTGGATGCGTACTTCGACGGGCCGTGGCTGGGCGCCGTGGAAGCCTACCCCGGCGCCGCGTCAATCCCGCCCGAATACAACCGGCAGGGCGCGAGGTGCGGCGTGATCGGTTTGTGGTCAAACTGGGCGCAGGGTGGGGGCTCAGGCGTCAGTCGCGCACTGTATCTGGGCGCCCAGGCGGGCACGTCGGTCAGCGGGCCGTTTGACGGAGAGCTGTTCGGCGTGCACGCGGTCATTGCCCTGGGCCGGGTTGCGGAGATTGCCACGATGGGGAGCGTGAGCCTCGACGCGCCGGACGGATGGACGGCCACGGGTTGGCAGGCGTCGGTGGCGATTCGGGCCCGCCCCCTGGGATTGCGCACACCCTGGTACGTTGGCGTGGGTGGCGGCGTCCTGGAGCGCGATGAGCTGGCGTTCGTGACCCCCGGCGCGCAGACCGGGCGCGAGTACGTGCTGTTCCTCACCGGGGCCGCCGTGCAACTGGGCCGCGCTCATCCGTTCGTGCAGGTGGAAGTGCTGGACCCGTTCCCCGTGCGGAACGCCGACTTGCAGGTTTACGTCGGGGCGTCATACCGAGTCTACTGAGAAGGCGTGAGAAGTAAGAGGTGCGAGGTTGTGTGGCCCTCTTACCTCTCACGTCTCACCCCTCACGCCTTACCGATTGTCCTGCGGCCACCGGTTGTTCGTCCGGTCCACATCCGGAAAGGTTCCCGCCGCGTCGACCTCCACACTCCGCACGGTCCGGCCAGCCGGGATCGTGACGATCGCCCGCCGCGCGCCGGCGAGCCAGTGTTCCACCGGGACTTCTTCCTGCAATGTCCGCCCGTCCTCGAGCGTGATCGTGAGGCGCGCCGGCATGGGTACGAGCCCGCGGTCCTCCACGATAATGCGGGTTTCCTGTGGGCCGCTTTCTACCGCGGCCACGGCGTGGTCCAGCGTCCACGTCTCGTAGTACCAGCTCCGCCAGAACCAGTCGAGGTTCCGCCCCGTCACGTGGTTCACGGTATGGAAGAAGTCCCAGGGCTTGGGGTGCCGGAATGCCCAGCGCCGGAGATACGTCCGATACGCCTGGAGAAACAGGCTGTCGCCCAGCAGGGCGCGCAGGGTGACGAGCGTCGTAGCCGGCTTGGAATAGGATGCGATGCCGTTCTGGCCCGGATACAGGTAGTCGGTCCAGCGCATCATCTCGTTCTCTGAGCCCGAGCGGGCGGCCTCGACGTAGCCTTGCCGGTCCCCGTCGTCATGGTCGCGGCCCGGGAAGAACTCCTTCCGCACCTGGTTCTCGTTGAACGACGTAGTGCCCTCGTCCATCCAGCCGTAGCGGCGCTCATCGGTTCCCACGGTCATGGGCACCCACATGTGCCCGAGCTCGTGCGCGGTCACGTAATACAGCGCGGAATCCGAGCGACCGGTGTAGTTCCCGATCAACGTCATCATGGGGAACTCCATTCCGCCGCCGATGATGCCCGCGCCTTCGACGGCGCTCATGTGCGGCCACGGGTACGGCAGGCCCGTGAACCGTGACAGGGCCGCGACGGCGTGCTGTCCGAACCGCGCCGTGTGCCGCCACAGCGCCGCGTCAGCGCGATACAGGGCGTCCACTCGCGCGTAGTCAGGTGTGCCGTCGCCATCGCGGTCGCCGACGGCCGTGCGCGTCGCGTCCCACAGGCCGTTTCTGGTGGCGCTGAACGCCACGTCCCGCACGCGCACGGCGCGGTAATGCCACGTCAGCCAACCCGTGGCGCTTCGGGCCGTGACGCGCCCGCTCTGCACGACCTCCGGCGTGACCACGCGCACCACCGTGTCACTCCGCTCCGCGAGGCGCAGCCGGCCTCGCACGCCCTCGTCGAGCACCGCCGCTTCATTGGCCAGGCTGCCCGTCGCCATCACGATCCACGCCTCTGGCGCCGCGATCTCCACGTCGTAGTCGGCGAAGCCCGCGTAAAACTCGGCGGAGCCGAGGTACGGATCGGTTTGCCAGCCAACGACGTCGTCATACACGGCCATCTGCGGATACCAGTACGCGACGAAAAACAGATCGTCACGGCTCCAACCCATGCGCCCCGAGCTCCTCTGGGGCACCCGGAACGCCCAGGTCAGGGACAGCTCGATGGAATCTCCGGGCAACACCGGCGCGGGAGGCCGGACGCGCAGGATCGTCCCGTCCACGGCGTACGAAGGCTCCGGTCCTTGCCCGGGCCCGAGCGCCTGTCCGCCGGCGCTGAGCGACGTGAGGTCTACCCCTCCGGTCACTTCCTGGGATTCGTTCCGGACGACGCCGGGCGCGTGGAGGTTCTGGTGCAGGTGCAGCGCGAGGAGACCGAGCGTATCCGGCGAGCGGTTCAGGTAGCGAATGCGGGCGGTTCCCTCCAGACGCTTTGCGCCGACGTCGAGCCGTGCGCGGAGCTGATAGCGTGCGTACTGCTGCCAGTACCGGGGGCCCGGCTCGCCGGTCGCCGAGCGAGTGCCCCGCGCGATCGCGCGGGCGAACTCCGGTGGCCGAACGACCGGGGCGGGAACGGGGCGCGGCGACTGGGCGCTGGCGGAGGAAAGCGCGGTGAGGACAATCGCGCTGACGGGCAAGGCGGTGTGGCGGAGTCGCATGGTCGGTTGCCGGCGTCGTCGTGGTGGCCGCAGGGTACGCGGAGAAAGCGCCGGGGGCAAGCGGAACGCGGCAGGTGTTGCGCCGGGCCGTATCGCGGTTCAAACTTGCCGGTGCCCCGTGTCCCTTTGGTGTCCGCAGCAACGGAGGTCCTCATGACAAGCACTCACAGGTTTGCCGCGCTGCTGGTCGCGGCGGGTCTCACGGCGTGTGCATCCGGGTCGTCTGGCGGAGGAGGGACGGCGTCGGTCCCGCGCCGTAACACGAACGTGATCACCGCGCAGGAGATCGCGGCCGCCACCGGGGCGTCAACCGCTTACGACGCCGTGCGGCAGCTGCGATCGTCCTGGCTGGTGGAGCGCGGGATTCGCGGGACCGGAGGGGCGACCGCGCCGGGCGCGGAGGTCAGCTCGCGAAGCGATGGGCCCGCCGGCGTCGTGGTGTATCGCGACGGTACGCGGGTCGGGGGGTTCATCGAGCTGCAGAACATCCCTGTCGAGTCCATTCAGGAGATACGCTGGATGGACGGACGAGACGCCACGCAGCGTTTTGGGACTGGGCACGGCGCCGGAGCGATCGAAGTCATCACGCGGCGGTAGGGCCCTGAAAAGCGTCGCCCCGGCCGAAATCCGGCCGGGGCGATAGCCTCGCGCTCGGTCGAGCACGAAACGCTAGTGCTGGCGGCCCTTCGCTACCTGCCGCTCTGCGCCGGACTCGAAGTACGTCTTGTTCTTCTCGACGTATTCCTTGAACTTGTCCGGCGTATCTTCCTCAGCGAAGATCGCCGTTACCGGACACTCCGGCTCGCACGCCCCGCAGTCAATGCACTCGTCGGGGTGAATGTAGAGCATGTCCGGGCCTTCGTAGATGCAGTCCACCGGACACACGTCCACGCAACCGCGGTCCTTCACGCCGATGCACGGCTCGGCAATGATATAGGTCATTCGGAGGTTCCCCTCGGTCGTCGCTCGCTTTGGCGGTTGAATGTCGCGGGCGGATGCAAACGGTGTCAAGTGATGCGATCTTTGCAGCATGCGGATCGCCTCGCTGCTCGCCTCTGCCACGGAAATCGTCTGCGCGCTGGGCCTCGAGGACGATCTGGTAGCCATCTCGCACGAGTGCGACTACCCGCCTGGCGTGACCGGCAAACCGCGGGTCAGCCGCCCGCGCTTCGATCCAGCCGCACTCACGTCGGCCGAGATCGATGGGGCGCTGCGTGCGGCCCTGGCCGCCCACGGAACTCCCTACGCGCTGGACACCGAAGTCCTCCGGCGGGCTGCGCCGGACGTGATCCTCACTCAGGCGGTCTGCGAGGTGTGTGCCGTACCAACGACGCTGGCGCAGGAAGCGGCGCGGGCGCTTGGATCCCGGTCACGCGTGATCTCCGTGGACGCGCACACGCTGTCCGGGGTTCTGGGCTGCGTGGAATCCCTCGGTCGAGACCTCGGCGTGCCCGAGCGCGCGGCGGCGCTGGTGCACGCGCTGGAGCAGCGACTGGCCGCGGTGCGCGACGCCGTGGGCGCGACCCGGACGCCGTCGGTGCTGGCGATCGAGTGGCTCGCCCCGCCATTCGTGCCGGGCCACTGGGTGCCGCAGATGATCGAAGCCGCGGGCGGACGGAACCTGGCAGGTGACGCGCGGCGCCCTTCTCGTCAGGTGACGTGGGCGGACCTCGGTGAGCTTGATCCCGACGTGCTTGTGGTCATGCCCTGCGGGTTTGATCTCGCTCGCGCGCGCGGGGCGGCGGATGAGCACGCGCGGGCCCTGCGCGAGATCGCCCCACGAGCGATTGCCGCCGGGCGTGCGTTCGTGGTGGACGGGTCGGCGTACTTCAATCGCTCGGGGCCGCGTGTGGTGGACGGTGTCGAGATCCTGGCGGCGCTGCTCCATCCCGATCGAGTGAAAGGAATCGATCTGTCCGGTCGGGCGGAGGTGTGGGGCCGATAGGTGATGGGGCGTGACGCCGGCATTCTCCTCGACCCAAAGGCGCAACCAGTGATTGCCCATCGGGGTGCCAGTGGAGCCTATCCGGAGAACACGCTGCTGGCCTTCGATCGGGCGCTCCAGGATGGCGCGGATGCACTCGAGCTCGACGTGCGCATCAGCGCCGACGGCGTACCGGTCGTCATCCACGATCCGACCGTGAGCCGCACGACGGACGGTACCGGGAAGGTGAGGGCGATGACCGCGGCCGCGCTCGAGCGGCTGGACGCCGGACACGGGGAGCGGATCCCGCGTCTCGAGGCGGTCGTGGAGCGATACCGCACCACCCCGCTGCTGATCGAGATCAAGGAGGCGGCCGCGTCGCTGGCGTCGCTCGCCGTCCTCCGGCGGCACGGCGCGGAGCGCCAGGTGTTGGTCGGTTCGTTCGAGTGGCGCGCCCTCATTCCGTTTCGGCGGGCTGGTATACCAACCACCCCGGCGCGCATCGAGGTGGCCCTCCTCCTCCTGCTTTCCCGGATCGGGATGTCATGGCCCGCGCGTGTGGCCGCGTACGCGGTACCCGAGCGCAAGCGCTGGGTTCGGATCGTGAACGAGCGATTCCTCAGGCTTGCGCGGAGAGCCGGCAGACCTGTACATGTCTGGACCGTGAACGAGCCGGATGACGCGCGCCGGTTGCGCGCCATGGGCATTTGCGGGATCATCACCAACTTCCCTGGTCGAATGCGGGACCTCTGACCCTCCGGAGCAACGAGACATGTTGAAGCGAACTGATGGTCTGATGCGCGTGGTAGCAGGCGTCGTGCTTGTCGGCCTGCCCTCGGCCCGTTCAATGGTCGCGCAGACCGGACCCGCCTGCGCATCGGACAACGCGGGGTTGACCGTGCCAGCCGGGTTCTGCGTCGTGATCGTGACGGATCAGGCGGCGCGCGCCAGGCACCTTACGGTGGCGCCCAACGGAGATGTGTTGGTGGCCATTGCCCGAGGGCAGAATGCGGACGGCGGCGTGCTCGTGCTGCGTGACACCAACGGAGACGGCGTGGCCGATCTCGAGCGGCGGTTCGGCGCCGGGGCGGGGAGCCAGGTGCTGCTGCACGGGGGCCACCTTCTGTACTCGACGACCGACGCCGTGCTGCGGTATCCGTGGCGCGAAGGAGCGATGGAGCCGGCCGGTCCCGCGGACACAGTCGTGCAAGGACTGCCGGGCGACCGGTCCCATCGCGCCAAGACGATCGCTGTCGGCACAGGCAACGCCTTGTACGTGAACATCGGCTCCCCGTCCAATTCCTGCCAGCAGACCGATCGCACCGCGAGTTCGCCGGGCAAGGACCCGTGCGAGGAGCTCGAGACGCGGGCCGGGATCTGGCGGTTTGATGCGACGCGGACCAATCAGCGTCAGACGGACGGCACCCGCTTCGCGACCGGGATGCGCAACAGCGTGGCCATCGCCATTCGCCCTCAGGACGGCGAGCTGTATGCCGGGATACACGGCCGGGACATGCTGTTCCAAAACTGGGGTGCACTCGGGTTCGACGAGGCCGCGGGCGCCGAGAAGCCCGCCGAGGAGTTCGTGCGCGTGCGCCAAGGCGACGACTACGGCTGGCCGTACTGCTACTACGACCCGCAGCTCAAGCAGAAAGTCCTCGCCCCCGAGTACGGCGGTGACGGTCAGAAGCAGGACCGTTGCGCTGAGAAGAAGGGCCCGATGATCGGCTTCCCGGGACACTGGGCGCCGAACGGATTGCTGTTCTATTCAGGCACGCAGTTCCCCGAGCGGTATCGCGGCGGGGCGTTCATCGCG
This sequence comes from Gemmatimonadota bacterium, assembly GCA_016199245.1. Lineage (GTDB taxonomy): Bacteria > Gemmatimonadota > Gemmatimonadetes > Gemmatimonadales > GWC2-71-9 > JACQHC01. The sequence goes on from JACQHC010000114.1 coordinate 9,774, forward strand.
TTTCACGGTTCCTGGAACCGCGCACCGCTGCCGCAAGGGGGCTACAACGTCGTGTTCGCGCCGTTCCGCGGAAACGCGCCGACCGGCGAGTGGGAAGTCTTCGCGGACGGGTTCGCGGGACCGAACAAGGATCCCGGCGGCGCGGCGCACCGGCCCGTGGGCCTGGCCCAGGGCCCCGACGGCTCGGTGTACGTGAGCGACGACCGCGGGGGACGCATCTACCGAATCTTGTATCGGGGAACGCGCTAGACGGGGGCGGTAGCGGGCGACGTACGCCACCCGTACAGCACCGCCGACGCAAGGTAAGCTGCTGCCGAGAGCGCGAACACGGCGGGCGAGCCGAGCTCCATCGCGATCAGCGCCGCGAGCGGAGCGGCGACGACTGACGCAAACGCGTTCGACGCCCAAGCCAACCCAATCGAGCCGTCGTCCTCGCGCGTCAGGCGCCGCAGCCCCAACGCGAACGGCGTCCCCATGAGGAACCCAACGGGCGCCAGGCAGGCGAACCCGGCGAGTCCGCGCCACCAGATCGCGGCCGGGAGCAGCGCTTCCACCAACGGCAGCAAGATGAGCGCGCAGGCGGCGAGGATTCCTCCCAGTGAGGCGGCCAGCGGCGCTCCACGTTGGGGGAGCAGGCGGTCGGACCAAATCGCTCCGACTCCAGAAGTGAACAGCAAGAGCGCGAGCAGCGCAGCGACGGCGTACACGGGGTGGCCGAGGAGGAGCTGGAGTTGCTGGATCCCGGCGATCTCTGCGCTCATGTACCCGAACCCCACGAGCGCGAAGTACGCCACCAACCGCGTCCAGTGCCGCGTGGGGGGTCGGCGGCCGCGTCGCGCAAGGGCGGGGAGGAGAATGCACAGGCCACCCAGGACAGCGGCCTGCACCACTGCCGCTGCCGCGGCGATCGGTCCCCACTCGGCGAACGGCAGCCAGGAGCCACGCTCCTGGCGCAACATCCCGAGCGTGGCGCGAGCCGAGAGGAAGTGATGCGGATAGGGGCGCGCGTCCGTGGCGGGCTCGACGGCGAACAGGTACGCGTCCGCGAACGCCGCGGCGGCGGCGGCCGACCGCGTTCCGGCAGCGGCGGCGTCGGCAAGGTCCGATGTGCCGAGGCGGTTGACCGGACGCAGAGCCCCGGTGTCGACGCCGGGATACCAATCCAGGTCGAATCCTCGCGGCTCCATCCAGCTTCTCAGCGCTGAGATAGTCCCATCGTCGAACCCATCGGGTCGCGCCAGAACCGCGACCGTGGACCAGCCGTGTGCCACGACC
>JACQHC010000115.1 GCA_016199245.1 Gemmatimonadota bacterium
CCAGCGCCGCCGCCGGACCCCCAATTCGGTATGTCGTGTAACGGGCCAGCGGCTCGTCATAGCGGACCGCGCCCCGGACGCGGGACTGGAGCTCGGCCAGCGCGGCGGTCACCGCGCCGCAGCGGCGCCGCCCACCGGCACGGGCGACGCGTGCTCCGCGCGCCGCTGCAGCTCGTACCACTCCTGGAGACACCGCACCGATCCCTTGCGCGAGCGCAGAGCGAGAATGGCGTCGCACGCGGCGCTCGCCGCGGACATCGTCGTCGTGTACGGGAGTCCGTGCTGCAGCGCGGTGCGCCGCATCAGGTAGTCATCGCGCTGCGTGAGCTTGCCCAACGGCGTGTTGATCAACAGCTGCACCTGGCGCGAGACGATCAGGTCGGCGGCGTTGGGCCGGCCCTCGTGCACTTTCAACACGCGTTCCGCCGGAATGCCGCGCGCCGTGAGATAGCGCGCCGTTCCCTCGGTCGCGACGATGCGGAAGCCCATCTCGTGAAACCGGCGCACGATGGGCGTCACCGTCGGCTTGTCGTGGTCGTTGACCGTGACCATGATACTGCCTTCCAGCGGCAGCGCGCCGTCGGCACCGATTTGCGCCTTGGCGAACGCCATCCCAAAGCTGTCGGCGATACCCATCACCTCTCCCGTGGACCGCATCTCGGGCCCGAGCAGCGTATCCACGTTGGGCAGCTTGAGGAACGGGAAGACCGCTTCCTTCACCGCCACGTACGGGATCGTGACCTCATCCGGCACGCCCGCCTCATCCAGGGACCGGCCGATCATGACGGCCGCCGCGAGCTTGGCCAGGGGAATGCCGGTCGCCTTGCTGACGAACGGCACGGTCCGCGACCCGCGCGGGTTCACTTCCAGGACGTACACGACCCCGTGCTTGATCGCGTATTGCACATTGATCAAACCGACGACGCCAAGTTCCAGGGCAAACTGCCGCGTGTACTGCCGCATCACCTCGACGGCGGATTCCTCGATCAGGTACGGGGGCAGCACACATGCCGAGTCGCCCGAGTGGATCCCGGCGTCTTCGATGTGCTGCATCACGCCCCCGATGGCGCATCGGCGGCCGTCGCAGATCGCGTCGACGTCCGCTTCGAACGCGTCCTCGACGAACCGGTCGATCAGCACCGGATGGGCCGGGGACACGCGGGCTGCCGTCTCGAAGTAGTTGCGCAACGAGGGCTCGTCGTAGACGATCTCCATCGCCCGCCCACCCAGCACGTAGGACGGCCGCACCAGTACCGGATAGCCCACGCGCGCCGCGACCACCACGGCTTCCTCGAGCGTGTTCGCCGTGCCGTTGGCGGGTTGCGTCACGCCGAGTGAGCGGGCCAGGGCCTCGAACCGGCGGCGATCCTCGGCGATGTCGATCGCTTCAGGGCTCGTCCCCAGGATCGGCACGCCCGCCGCCTCCAGCCCCTTCGCCATTCTGAGCGGCGTCTGCCCGCCCAGCTGGACCACCACGCCTCTGGGTCGCTCCAGCCGCACGATTTCGAGCACGTCCTCCAGCGTCAGCGGCTCGAAGTAGAGTTTGTCCGAGATGTCGAAATCGGTGGACACCGTCTCGGGATTGCAGTTGACCATGATCGTCCGGTAGCCCATTTCCCGAAACGCGAGACCGGCGCGAACGCAGCAGTAGTCGAACTCCACGCCCTGACCGATCCGGTTGGGGCCGCTGCCCAGGATCACGATCCCCCGCTCGCCGAGCGACTCCGATTCATTCTCCTCGTCGTAGGACGAGTACAGGGAGGGCGTCGCCGACGGAAACTCGCCAGCGCAGGTGTCCACCATCTTGTAGCCCGGGTGGATGCCGAGGCGCCACCTGAGCGCGCGCAACTCCTCCTCCGGTATGCGCCGCAAGTCCGCGAGCTGGTGGTCCGAGAACCCCAACCGTTTCATGCTCCGCAGGCCGTCCGCATCCACGGCGGGCGCCTGGGCAAACGCCGCCTCCGCCTCCACCAGTTCCCCGAGCTGGCTGAGGAACCACGGATCGATGTGCGTCAGCGAGGCGATCTCCTCCACGCGGAGGCCGACCCGCATCGCCCGCTTGACCTGGAAGATCCGCTCGGGGGTCGGCGTGCGGAGCGCCACGCGGAGACTCTCGACGTCGTCCGCGTCGAGGCGGTCGTCCTTCAGCGTGGGGCCCGTCACCCACCCCGGCCGATCGATCTCCAGGGCGCGAATCCCCTTTTGGAACGCCTCCTTGAACGTGCGGCCGATGGCCATGGATTCGCCGACGGACTTCATCTGGGTCGTCAGCGTCGCGTCGGCCATGGGGAATTTCTCGAAGGCGAACCGCGGGAACTTCACCACCACGTAGTCCAGTACGGGCTCGAACGAGGCCGGCGTGGTCCGGGTGATATCGTTGGGCAGCTCGTCCAGCGTGTAGCCCACCGCGAGCTTGGCGCCGATCCGCGCGATGGGAAACCCGGTGGCCTTGGACGCCAGCGCCGAGGAGCGGGACACCCGCGGGTTCATCTCGATCACCAGCATCTCGCCCGTCTCGGGGTGCACCGCGAACTGGATGTTGCACCCGCCCGCCGCGACGCCGACCTCGCGAATGATCGCGATCGCCGCGTCCCGCATGACCTGGTACTCGCGGTCGGTGAGCGTCATGGCGGGCGCCACGGTGATCGAGTCCCCCGTGTGGACGCCCATGGGATCGAAGTTCTCGATGGAACACACGATCACCACGTTGTCCCGGCAGTCCCGCATGACCTCGAGCTCGAATTCTTTCCACCCCAGCACCGAGCGCTCCACCAGGGCCGCCCCGATGGGGGACGCCGCGAGCGCGTGGCCGATCTTCTCCTGGTACTCCTCCAGGTTGTACGCCACGCCCCCGCCCGTGCCGCCGAGCGTGAACGAGGGACGGATGATCGCGGGGTAACCGGTGGCCTGCACGACCTGCATCGCGTCTTCCCTGGAGGACACCACCGCGCCTGCGGGCACTGCGAGCCCGATGCGCCGCATCGCCTCGGCGAACTCACGCCGATCTTCGGCCATGCGGATGGCCCGTTCGTCGGCGCCGATCAGCTCCACGCCAAACCGCGTGAGCGTGCCGTCCCGCGCCAGCTGCATCGCCACGTTCAAGCCCGTCTGCCCGCCCATGGTGGGCAGGAGCGCGTCCGGCCGCTCCCGTTCGATGACGCGCGCCACCCACTCGGCCGTGATCGGCTCGACGTAGGTGCGGTCGGCGATCTCCGGATCCGTCATGATCGTGGCCGGATTCGAGTTCACCAGAATGACGCGGTAGCCATCCTCCCTGAGCGCCTTGATCGCCTGGGTGCCCGAGTAGTCGAACTCCGCGGCCTGACCGATGACGATCGGGCCGGACCCCACGATCAGAATCGACTTGAGGTCAGTGCGTTTGGGCATCCACCACGTCCCGAAGCAGTTGTTCCAGGGAAACCGTCGGCCGCCAGCCGGTCTCCGTGCGGAGGCGCGTGGCGTCCCCCACCAGATACGGGATGTCCCCATTCCGCACCAGGGCGTGATCAACTTCCGGCATCACGCGGTGACCGACGATCTCCGCGAGTCGGGTGAACACGTCCGCCAGCACCACGCCCTCGCCCCGGGCGATGTTGTATACCGCCCCGACGCGCGCCCGACCCAGCAGTGCCACGTAGGCATCGACGACGTCGGTCACGTGCAGGAATTCGCGGACCACGTCGATGTTGCCCACCTTCACCACGGGCGCGCGCGCCCGTTTGGCCATCACCAGGCGGCGCGCGAACGCCGGCAGCACAAACCGCTCGTCCTGACCCGGCCCGCTGTGCGGAAACGGCCGGGCCACTACGACGCGCAGGCCCGTCCGCCGATGCACCTCCAGAGCGGCGATTTCGGCGCCAAGCTTGGAGGCGGCATACGGGGACCACGGATCCGCCGGGTCGGTCTCGACACGGGGCGTGATATAGCCGCCGCCGTACACCTCCGCCGTGGACACGACGAGCATGAGCGGATCGGCGGCGGCGTCCCGGCGCAGGCGTCCCAGCTGCTCGGCCAGGCGAGCGGTCCCGGCCGCGTTGACGACCCAACTGTACCCCGGGTCGCGACGGGCGTCCGCCCCGGATGCAACGGCCGCCAGATGCACCACGGCCTCCGGCCGGAGCGCCGCGAGGCTACCGACGGACTCATCATCCGCCAGCTCGAGCGGTACCACCTTCACTCCGTCAGGCGCCTGCCACCCCGTAGTCCCACCCGGCCGCACTGCGGCCACGACCGTATGCCCCTCCCCGCACAGCCGCGGGACGAGGCGTCGGCCGACGAATCCGTCCGCGCCCGTCACGACCACCTTCACCGGCGCCCCTGGAGCCTCTGCAAATCCGCGTCCACCATCATGCGCACCAGATCCTCGAACCGGACCTGCGGCGCCCACCCGAGCTTGCGCCGCGCCTTGGCCGGGTTGGCCTGGAGCACGTCCACCTCCGCGGGGCGGATCAGGGCGGGATCCGAGCGAACGTACCGGCTGGGATCCAGTCCCGCGTGGCGAAAGGCAACCTCCACCAGGTCCCGGACCGAATGGGTCTCGCCGGTGCCGATGACGTAGTCGTCCGGCTCATCCTGCTGCAGCATGCGCCACATGGCCTCCACGTAGTCCCCGGCGAACCCCCAGTCCCGCTTCGCTTCCAGGTTACCGAGCGTCAGCTCCGACGTCAGACCCAACTTGATCCGGGCCACGCCATCGGACACGCGTCGCGTAACAAACTCCAGGCCACGGCGGGGCGACTCGTGATTGAACAGGATGCCACTCACGGCGTACAGCCCGTAGGACTCGCGGTAATTGACCGTGATCCAGTGCCCGTAGACCTTGGCGACTCCGTACGGCGAGCGAGGGTAGAACGGCGTGGACTCATCCTGCGGCGTCGTGCGTGCCCGACCGAACATCTCCGACGAGCTCGCCTGGTAGAACCGAGCCCCGGGGCGCGCCAGCCGCATGGCCTCCAGGATGCGCGTCACCCCCAGTGCCGTGAACTCCCCCGTGAGCACGGGCTGCGTCCAGGAAGTGGGGACGAAGCTCTGGGCCGCGAGGTTGTAGATCTCGTCCGGCTGGATCTCGCCGATCACGGTGGTGAGGGAATGCTGGTCGAGCAAATCGGCCGGCACGATGCGGATGCGGTCCAGCAAGTGGCCGATGCGCTCGTAGGAGTCGTGCGACGTGCGACGCACGACGCCCGCCACTGCGTATCCTTTCGCCAGCAACAGCTCGGCGAGGTACGATCCATCCTGACCGGTTACGCCGGTGATCAGCGCTATCGGCATCAGACCTCCTGCGGCCCGTCCGCCTTGTAGGCCCGGCGGCGGCCCGCTATCTTGTTGCCTCGCTTGCTGTTCGTCAGGTTCGTCACACTCTTTGCTCGGTATCAACCATGGCCAGAGTCTGTGAGGTCTGCGGCAAGGGTCCGCGGGCCGGGAACAACGTGAGTCACGCCAACAACAAGACCGCGCGCCGCTGGTATCCTAACCTGCAGCGCGTGCGGGTGCTCGTCGATGGCGCCCCCCGGCGCATCCGCGTGTGCACGCAGTGCATCAAGGCCAACCGCATCACCAAGGCGCCTCGCGCCGCTGCCACGACCGCCTAACAAAACGGGGACCCCTTGGTCCCCGCCGTGTCGTCGCTCCGTCATCCCTCGTTCACGCCGAGAGCAGTTCGATGCGCGCGAGCTCCGCGCCGTCTCCCGGTCGGTGCCCCAGCTTGACGATCCGCGTGTACCCGCCCGGGCGCGCGGCGAACCGGGGACCGAGCTCCCGGAATAGCTTCCGGGTCACGGCGCGGTCGCGGATACGCCGTTCCACCAGCCGGCGTGCGTGGAGGTCGCCACGGCGGGCGAGCGTGATCAGTCGCTCGACGTAGGGGCGGAGCTCCTTGGCCTTCGCCTGCGTGGTGGTCACCCGGTCGTGCGTCAGGAGCGAGGTCGCCATGTTGGCGAGCATCGCCCGCTTATGACTCGACGTGCGTCCGAGCTGACGGCCGCGCGCGCGGTGGCGCATCAGCCCTCCGCCTCCGCCATTGCCGCCCGCGCAGCCGACGGCGGGGTTCCCGGGTCGCGAACCACCACCTCGCCGCCGACCTCTTCGAACGCCATGCCGAAATTCAGACCTTCCCGTCGCAGCAGGTCCGCGATCTCCGCCAGCGCCTTCTCGCCCACGTTCTTCACCTTCAGCATGTCGTCCTCGGAATAGCGGACGAGATCGCCGAGCGTGTTGATGTTGGAGTTCTTGAGCGAGTTGATGGATCGCACCGACAGGCCGCATTCGTCGATCGGCTTGGCCAGCAGGTCGTGCAGGCGGGCCCCGTCGCGTCCCCCCTGCCCCGCGGCCTGGGGCGCGAGCATCGGCACCCGGCCGAAGTCCACGAAGAACCGGAAATGTTCCTGGAGCAGCGCAGCCGCATAGGCGACGGCATCCTCCGGGGAGATCGTGCCGTTGGTCTCCACCGAGAGCGTCAGGCGGTCGAAGTCCGTCCGCTGCCCCACGCGCGTCTCCGCCACGGTGAAGTTGGCGCGCCGCACCGGATTGTAGATGGCGTCAACGCGCACGAGATCCACGGGCAGGGACCGGTCCGCCGGATGCTGCGACGCCTCGACGTAGCCCCGTCCCTTGTTGACGTACAGCTCGCCGGAGAGGTCGCGGTCTTCCTGCAGCGTGAACAGGTGAAAGTCCGGCTGGACGATGCGCACGGCTCCGTGCGCCTCGATATCCCGCGCGTACACGGGGCCGGCTTTCGCGACGCGGATGTGCAGCACCGCCTCGTCCACCTCAGGCGCGAGCACGAGCGTCAACGCCTTCAGCCGGGCGATGATCTGGTGGATGTCCTCCACCACGCCCGGCACGGTCTGATGCTCGTGCACCACGCCGTCGAGCCGGAACGCCCACACGGCCGCCCCGCGCATGGACGACAGCAGCATGCGCCGCAGGGCGTTGCCGAGCGTGTAGCCGAAGCCCCGCTCCAGGGGCTGCAGCCGGAATTCCGCCGCGAAAGGATTGTCCTCCCGCTTGGTCATTTCGACCACATGCGGCTGGACGAGGCCGACGAGATCAATGGACATGGTCACTTCGAGTAGAGTTCGACGATGAGCTGTTCCTGCGCCGCGATAGGGATCGCGTCGCGCGCGGGCCGTTCCGTAATCCTGCCGGTGGCCGTCTCGGTATCAACGGCGATCCACGGCACCGGCGTCGCGCGCGACAACGCGGCCAGCGACGCCTGGATCATGGTCAATTCGCGACTGGCGGGCGCCACGCGCACTTCGTCCCGCGGCCGCAGCGGGAAGGACGGCACGGTCACGCGCCGGCCGTTCACCTCGACGTGTCGGTGCCGCACGAGCTGGCGGGCCGCCTGCCGGCTCGGCGCGAAGCCCATACGAAACACGATGTTGTCGAGGCGCGTCTCCAGCGCAATAAGCAGGTTGTCGCCCGTGACGCCGGTCTCGTGCCGCACGCGATCGAACAGATTGCGGAACTGGCGCTCGGTGAGCCCGTAGATGCGCTTCACCTTCTGCTTCTCCCGCAGCTGCCGGGAGTACTCCGAGGACTTCCGCCGCCGCCCGGCGGACTGGCCATGCTGACCCGGCGCGTACGCCCGCCGCTCCACGGCGCACTTCTCGGTCAGGCAGCGCGCGCCCTTGAGGAACAGCTTCGTGCCCTCGCGCCGGCACAGCCGGCACACCGGTCCGGTGTGACGTGCCATGCGCTAGACCCGCCGCTTCTTGGGCGGGCGGCACCCGTTATGGGGAATCGGCGTGATGTCGCGAATCGAGGCGATCTGCAGGCCAGCGGTCGCCAGCGCCTGAATGGCGGACTCGCGGCCGGACCCGGGCCCCTGGACTCGCACGTGAACGCGCCGCACGCCGAGGCCCACGGCCTCGCGCGCGCATTGCTCCGCCGCCACGGTGGCGGCGAACGACGTGGACTTCTTCGACCCTTTGAACCCGGCCTTCCCGGCCGAGCCCCAGGCGACGGCGTTGCCCTTGGAATCGGTGATCGTCACGAGCGTATTGTTGAACGTCGCCGTGACATAGGCGATTCCTTCGGCCTCCACGACCTTCTTGGCGCGCCGAACGGCCGGGGCGGGCGTCGCAGCCGGGCCCTCAGGTACCGGTGTCGGAGTGGGCGTAGGTGTTTCCGCCATATTACTTCTTCGCGATCACTTTCTTCTTGCCGGCGATGGCCCGCCGGGGGCCCTTCTTCGTCCGGGCATTCGTGTGCGTGCGCTGGCCGCGCACCGGCAACCCCCGCTTGTGGCGGCCCCCGCGATAACTGCCGATATCCATGAGCCGCTTGATATTCATCGCGACTTCGGTGCGCAGCGCGCCCTCCACCTTCACTTCGCGCTCGATCACCTGCCGCAGCCGCGCGACCTCGGCGTCCGACAGGTCCCGCACGCGGGCGTCAGGGTTCACGGCGGTCTTGTCGAGGATCCGTTGCGACGTGGGCAACCCGATCCCGTAAATGTACGTGAGGGCGACTTCGACCCGCTTCTCGCGAGGCAGGTCCACGCCTGCGATGCGTGCCATTCGCTCAGCCCTGCCGCTGTTTGTGTTTGGGACTGCGCTTGCAGATGATGTACGTGACCCCGCGCCGCCGGACGACCTTGCAATGCTCGCAGATGGGCTTCACACTGGAACGCACCTTCACTCTACCTACGCCTCCAAGCGTCAACGGGTTCCGGTCAAGCAGACCAGTATAACCGCCGTTTAGAGTCGGTGCAAGGGACGATAATGGTTGTGGTTACGGGACCACCCGGACTTCGCGCACGCGCCACATGCCCCCCAACAGCCGGAACCCGATGAACACGGTCTCGCTGCGCTCATCCGCCGTCCCCTCGATCACGAAGTGCCGCACCGTTTCCGCGTACCCGTGATCTTCGGCAGCCCGGCGGAGTCCCACGACTTCGAGGTCCACCTCGCGCGCCGACCCCACGTACCGGGCCAGCAACCGCGCGGCCTGACCAGGCTCCAGCGCCGCCGATCGTGCGACGCCCGGGAGCTGGAGACGCACCGTGTCGCTCTCCTTGAACAGGGCTGCCATGTCGTGGCGCAGCCAGGCCTCCCGGGCCCGCCCCGCAGCCCGGTCCAGGCCCTCCTGAGCCCGCGCGCCGCCGGCCGCGGCCACCAGGATGGCGGCACCAACCAGCACCGGCCCTGCGCGCCACGCACTCACGCTGCCACCTCGCATGCCCTTTCATACACCGCGCGGGGATCTTCGGCCTCCAGGATTGGACGCCCGATCACGAGATGCGTCGCGCCCCTGGCAGTGGCCCACTCCGGCGTCGCCGTCCGCCGTTGGTCGCCGGCGGGCGCCCCCGGCGGCCGGATCCCAGGAACCACAATCCAGGAGCCAGCGGGCAGGATCGGTTTGACCACGTCGATTTCCAACGGAGAGGTCACGATCCCGTCCACACCGGCCCGCGCCGCACTGGTCGCGAGCAACCGGACCTCTTCCTCGAGATCGTCCACCGGCCGCCCGACCACACGGGAGAACTCCTCAGCCGAATGAGACGTGAGCACGGTGACGGCCGCCACCCGGACGGTTTGCCGAGCCGCGACGGCTGCACACAGCATGGCCTCGCCTCCGAGCGCGTGGACCGTCACCAGGTCGATTCCCAGCCGGTCCGCCGCCCGGACCGCTTCCGCCACCGTGTTCGGGATGTCGTGCCATTTCATGTCCAGGAACACCCGGACGCCACGCTGCTTGAACGAGCGCACGACAGCCGGCCCGCCGTCTAACAGCACCACAGGTCCGAGCTTGGCCCAGCGCAGCCCCGGCAGCCGGTCCGCCAGCGCAACGGCCTCGCCCGCGCTCGCGACATCGAACGCGACGATGACCTCAGCCACGACGGCTCCACGCCGCTGCGAGGCGCTCCGGCACCCGCGGATCCGCCAGCGCTGCGGTCCCGACCCCCACCAGGACCGCCCCCGCCTCCAGGTATTGCTCGACGTCCTCAGGCCGCCGCACGCCGCCCACGCCGATGACGTCGCACCCCACCCGCTGCACCACGCGGCGCACGGCCAGGACCCCCACGGGGAGCAGGGCCGGCCCACTCACGCCACCCTGACCGTATCCGAGTCGCGCGCGGCCCAGCCTACCAGCCGCATGGCCGTCTGGATCGAACAAGCTCCCCGGCATCGTATTCACGACCGAGATGCCGTCGGCTCCCGCCTTGACCGCCGCTTCAGCGGTCCGGGCGACGTCGGGAAGAGTAGGCGCCAACTTGGCGATCAGGGGCCTGTTCGTGGCGGCGCGGCAGGCGCGGACGAGTTCCCCGAGGACCTCGTCGTCCGCACCGAACTCTTCACCGCCTCGCGCCGTGTTGGGGCATGAGACGTTCAGCTCGAAAGCGGTCACGACGGCCTCATTGGCCAGCCGGCGCACCACAGCCGCATAATCGCCGATGACCGACCCCACGACGTTCACAATCACTCGCGCGCGACGGAGTGCACGGGCCAACCATGGGAGATCCACCGTCGCCACGTGCTCGAGCCCTGGATTGGCGAGTCCCACGGCGTTCAGCATGCCCCCCGGAAACTCCGCCACGCGCGGTGCAGGATGGCCCGCTCTCGGCTCGGGGCTCACAGCCTTGGTGACGATGCCGCCCAGGCCATCGAGGTTGATGACATCCGCCACCTCGCGACCAAAGCCGGCCGTGCCCGCCGCCAGCAGAATGGGGTTCTGGAACGTCGTGCCGAACGCCGCGATCGGCGCCGCACGGGATCGGGGGTGCGGGAGCGCCCGGGTCAGGGCGAGCCGGCGGCGAGCTTGCGCTCGTACTGGACGAGGTACTCGACGACCCCGTCCGCGAGGGCGCGTGCCAGCTGCCGCTGCCCCTCGGTCGAGGCGAGAAACCGCGCGTCCCCGCGGTTGGTGCTGTACCCCACCTCCACCAGCACGGCCGGCCGGCGCGCGTAGCTCAGCACGGCGAAGCGAGCCTGAGAGACACCCCGGTTCCCGCCCGGATGCCCTCGGCTTCCGGACTGCTGCACCGCTTCAGCCAGCGCGGCGGACTCCCGCAGATACTCGTTTGTCTGGAGGTCCTTCAGAATGAATGCGAATTGATCGTCCGACGCGGGGTCCCGATCCGTCTCGTAGCGAACGGCCTCGTTCTCCATGTCGGCCACGCGCTGCGCGTCCGCCGTCCTCGCCTCGCTGAGGAAGTATGTCTCTAACCCCCGCACGTCCGTGTAGCCGCGCCGCCGGGCCAGGGAGTTGACATGGATGCTCACGAACAGGTCGCACGGCCCGTCACACCGCCGCGCCCGGTCGCTGAACGCGATCAGCGTGTCCGTGGCGCGCGTCATCGTCACGTCGATTCCACGGGCGCTGAGCTCGGTCCGCAATAGCCGCGCGATCTGCAGGGTAATGTCCTTTTCGCGCAGCCCCCGGGGAAAGTAGAGTCCTGGATTCCCGGGATCGACGCCCCCATGACCGGGGTCCACAACCACCGTGTGGCTCATCCGCAGCGCGCTCTTAGGGGCCACGGCGCCCGTGCGGGCCGGCGGGGTCACCGGGGCGGGACGTGCCGGGGGTCGCGACGTGGAGGCCGTGCGCACGGTAGGTGCCAGCGCCGCCTCCTCGAAGCGGGCGGCCAGGAAGTCGTAGCGGTACGCCTCGCGAAACACACGGGGTACGTACTCCGCCAGCCACTGAAGTGGCACGAACAGCGTGTCGTGCAGCAGATAGGCCCCGCCGGCAAGCGGCACGACGCGGCCCCCGTGCTCGAACAACGGCGCGCCGAGCAGGAAGCGGAACGGTTGGCCGCCAAGTGCGACGCTCGCCCAGTCGCGATCCACGGCGATGGTCATGGGAAGCACCACGGTGAGCGCGGGAGCCGACAACGCCGGATGTCCGCGTTCACTTCGCACCGGGACGGTCACTTCCCCTCGCGACGTGGACACCGTCACCACGCCGGGCGCGGGCGTCCTCGGATCGGTACGCGCCGCGGCCGCGGCGAGCAGGACACCCAAGACCGCTCGGGTCATCGGCGCCGGCTCACGGCCCGGGCCAACTCCCGCTCGGCGGCCCTGCGCCGGAGCTCCTCGCGCTTGTCGTGCACTTTCTTCCCCCGTCCAAGCGCGAGCGTCACTTTGGCCCGGCCGCGCACGACGTGCACGTCGAGCGGTATCAAGGCAAGCCCCTGTTGCTCCACGGAACCGATCATCCGGCGAATCTCCCGGCGATGCAGCAGCAGCTTGCGCGGCCGAACCGGCGCATGGTTGGCGTAGCCCCCCGACTCGTACGGCGCGATGTGCATTCCCTCCAGCCACACCTCGGCCTTCCGGAGCAAGGCGTAGGATTCCTTGAGGCTCACCTTACCGGCCCGGACCGACTTGACCTCGGTCCCCGTCAACACCAGGCCGCACTCCCACGTCTCCAGAATGTGATAGTCATGCCGGGCCTTGGGGTTACGGGCGAGAACCTGCGCGGCGTTGCGCTCAAACGGCGACGGTCGCGACACGATGTAAGTCCAAGATAGGAAACCGCTTCCGCAGGGTCAAGAAATAGGGTTGACGGGTCCCGGTGACCATGCGACTATTCGGCCGCGCCCCGTCCCCGGGACGTCTTTCGCCGAAGTGGTGGAACTGGTAGACGCGCTGCGTTCAGGGCGCAGTGGGCGACAGCCCGTGGGGGTTCGAATCCCCCCTTCGGCATCACACGGATTGCACCGAATGCACGGAATGGGCGCACGTCCCGACCTCGGACCGGCGCCCATCTGAATTCTGTTCTGGCACAACGGCAAGATCCCGGCTGCTTCAATAGCGAACCATTCCGGGCTCCACCTCCCGGGCCCATGCATCAATACCGCCTTGCAGGTTGCGGGCGTGAAAGCCCGCCGCTCGCAGCAGCTCCACGGCGCGGCGCGAGCGCGCACCCGTGTGGCAATACACCACGAGATCGCCCTGGCCGTCGAGGTAGTTGAGACGCCGGGGCAACTCGCCGAGGGGAATGAGCCTGGCGTTCGGCAGGTGACAGATCTCCCATTCGAACGGCTCGCGGACATCGAGCAGCCGGGGTGGCGCGCCGCCCTGTAGCTCACGGGCCAGGGCCCTCGCCGACATCGCGTCGTCAAGCGCCACGCTCTCAGCGGTCACACCGCAAAACGCTTCGTAGTCGATCAAGTCGCGGATGGTGGGCTGCTCGCCACACACCGGACATGCAGGGTCTCGCTTGACTGCGATCTCGCGGAATCGCATGGCCAGACCATCGAACAGCAGCAGCCGCCCGACCAGCGGATCGCCTTTTCCCAGCACGAGCTTCATCGCTTCAAGGGCCTGCAAGCTCCCGATCACCCCGGGCAGGGCGCCGAGTACGCCGCCTTCGGCGCACGACGGAACCAGCTCGGGGGGCGGCGGTTCGCTACACAGGCACCGGTAGCACGGTCCACCTGACGCGGCGAATACGGAGACCTGACCGTCGAACCGGAAGATGGCGCCGTACACGTATGGTTTCCCGGTGAAGACGCAGGCATCGTTCACGAGGTAGCGTGTGGGGAAGTTGTCGCTGCCATCCAGGACCACGTCGAAATCCCGCACCACGGCCAGAGCGTTGGCGCTCGTCAGCCGATCAGGGATGGTCACGATCCGCACGTATGGATTGAGGTCGGACAAACGCTCGCGGGCAGAGTCTACCTTGGGCCGGCCGACCGCCGCCGTGCCGTGCAGGATCTGGCGCTGGAGGTTGGTCGCGTCTACCCGGTCGAAATCCACCAACCCCAGCGTCCCGACGCCAGCGGCGGCCAGATAGAGCGCGGCCGGGGACCCAAGCCCGCCGGCGCCGACCACGAGCACGCGGGCCTGCCGCAGCCGCTGTTGCCCGGCCTCGCCCACTTGCGGCAGCGCCAGATGTCGCGCGTATCGGACCAGCTCTTCGTGGGAAAAGGCCGTGGTGGCCGCCTCCTCAAGGTGGGGTCAGGTGTGGCGCGCGCCCGGGACACCCAACTCGGTCATGGCCCGAAGGTCGAGCACCTCTTCCAGCTCCGGGCCGGCCAGGACGCCCTTTTCCTCGATCAGCCGCCTCACGGTGAGGTTCCGGGCCACCGCTTCCTTGGCGAGCTTGGCGGCTTCGGCATACCCGATCTTCGGCGCTAGGGCGGTGACCAGCGCGGGACTGCGCTCGAGCCAGTGCGCGCATTGCGCGGCGTTGGCCTCGATCCCTTCCACGCAACGCTCCGCCAGTACGCGGCTCGCATTGCCGAGGATCTCCATCGAGAACAGGATGTTGTGGGCGATCAGCGGCATCATGACGTTGAGCTCGAGCTGGCCTGCCTCGGCGGCTCCCGCAACGGCCAGGTCGTTTCCGAGCACCTGATAGCACACCATGTTGACCATCTCGGCGATGCTGGGGTTCACCTTCCCGGGCATGATGCTCGAGCCCGGCTGCACCGGCGGGAGGAGGATCTCGTTCAATCCCGTGCGGGGTCCCGAGGCCAGCAGCCGGAGGTCGCTCGCGATCTTGTTCAGGTCGATCGCGTAGGTGCGGAGGGCGCCGCTGAACGCGGACGCGTCTCCCATGGATTGCATCAGTTGCACGCGGTCTTCGCCCACGCGCAGATCCTGCCCCGTAATGCCACGCAAGTACTCCACCATGAGCGCCGGATACTCGGGCTCTGCGTTCAGCCCCGTGCCGACCGCCGTGCCGCCGATTCCGAGCTCACGCAGCGGGCCTGCCGCCGCTGCGATGCGCGCGCGGGCGCGCTCGACCGTGCGCCCGTAGGCCGCAAACTCCTGTCCCAACCGGATCGGGGTCGCATCTTGCAGATGGGTACGCCCGGACTTCACGATGTCGTCAAACGCGCTCCCTTTCGCGGCGAACGCACGGGCCAGCCGCGCCATCGCGCCGTCCAGCGGTGGCATGGCGGCCATGACCGAAAGCCGAATGGCCGTCGGGATGGTGTCGTTGGTGCTTTGCGCCATGTTGACGTGATCGTTGGGGTGGACCGGCTTGTACTCTCCGCGCCGGTCACCCAACAGCTCGTTGGCGCGGTTGGCAAGCACCTCGTTCGCGTTCATGTTGTGACTGGTGCCGGCGCCCGCCTGGTAGGGGTCCACGACGAACTGATCGCGGTGCTTGCCCGCCAGCACCTCGTCCGCCGCAGCGACGATCGCTTCCGCCAGCCGCGCTTCCAGGCGTCCCGTGCGCCGGTGGGTGAGGGCCGCGGCTTTCTTGATCCAGACGATCGCATCCACAAACGCCGGCATGGGGCGGAGATTGGAGATTGGGAAATTCTGACGGGCGCGCTCGGTTTGGACGCCCCACAGGGCAGCGGCGGGAACGGGAAGTTCGCCCAGCGGATCGCGCTCGATCCGCGTGTCACTCGGGTGACTGCTCATGCGTGCCTCATCGGACAGGAGCCGTTGGAGGGCCGCGCACCGGTCGGGCCGGCGGCGTCAGCGAATCTTACTGGAAGCGTTCGACGAACGGGAGCGCCGAAGTGCGGGCGATGGAAGGCGATCACGGGGAATGTTGGGCGATGTCCGCTACTGGCCGCGTTGGAGCGACCGACACAGCATCCGGTTCGATCAGTCCGAGCAATCTCCCAACGGATAGACGAACCCACAGTTGGGGCAGGGCTGTTTGCAGCCGGACGGAGCGGGCAGAACCGGAGATCCGCAGCGCAAGCAGGTTGGGGGGTCCGGCATTCGCAGTTCGGGGTTCGGGGTTCGGGATCCGGGGTCCGGGGATCGGGTGCGGCCGGATTGCTCCGAACGACTCGCCGGAGGCCGGCCATCCGGCGCACCTCCCGACCCACGGTCTCCGGACCCCGGACCCCGAACCCCGTCAAACAAGCCGAACCTGCCCCGTGAGAAACGGGTTGGTCTTCCGCTCGTGGCCTACCGTGGTCTCCGGCCCGTGCCCCGGGTACAGCACCGTGTCGTCCGGCAGCGTCAGCAGGCGCGTCTCGATGCTCTCCACCAGCGTGCGACCGTCACCGCCCGGAAGATCCGTCCGCCCTACCGAGCCCGCGAACACGACGTCGCCCACGAGCGCCATGCCGGGACCCACAAACGCCACATGCCCCGGGCTGTGGCCGGGCACGTGGCGCACCTCGAACTCGAACCGGCCGCAACTCAGCCGATCCCCGTCCGCCAGGGTCACATCCGGGGGCGGCGGCGTGTCGGCCTCCACGCCGAGAAACCGGCCCTGGTCCGCTGCGCGATCGTACAGGGGACGATCGGCCGGGTGCAGGTGGATCCTGGCACCCGTCGCTTCCGCGACGCGTCCCACGCCCAGGACGTGGTCAACGTGCGCGTGCGTGAGCCAGATCGCTCCCACCGCGAGGCCTTCCGTGCGAACCCGGCGGACGAACAGCTCCGCGTCTTCTCCGGGATCGACGACCACCGCCTGTCGGCTCCCTGGATCGACGACGATATAGCCGTTCTCAGCGAACTGGCCGGTCGTGAGACAAATGACCCTAGGCTGCTCCAACGCTGGCCTGCTCCCGTCGCTCCGCCAGGTATTTCTCCACGGCGATGGCCGCAGTGGTGGCGTCGCCCACAGCAGTCGTGATTTGCCGCGTGAGCTGTACGCGGACGTCGCCCGCCGCGAACAGCCCGGGGATGGACGTCATCATGTGGGAATCGGTAACGAGGTAGCCCTGCGAGTCGTGGTCCGCGTGTTCCTTGATGATGCCCGTATTCGGCGTGAACCCGATGAAGACGAACACACCGCCCACGTCCAGCGTGGACGTCGCCCCGGTCACCGTGTCGCTGAGCCGGATGCGCCGCGTGCCCCGTTCATCACCCTCGATCTCCTCCACGACCTTGTTCCAGACCATCTCAATCTTGGGGTTCGCGAGCGCGCGCTGCTGGATAATCGGGGACGCGCGGAGCTTGTCCCGGCGGTGCACGATGTAGACCTTCGACGCGTAGCGCGTGAGGTAATCGGCCTCTTCCACGGCCGCGTCACCGCCACCGATGACGGCGAGTACCTCCCCCTTGAAAAAAGCGCCGTCGCACACGGCGCAATACGACACACCGCGGCCGGCGAATTCCTTCTCGCCCCGGACTCCCAGCTTGTTTGGGGTGCCACCGGCGGTCAGGATCACCGCCGGCGCGCGGTAGGTCTTGCCGAGATCAGTCATCACCACGAAACCGCCGCCGGGCTCGCGCCGGATCGCGTCTACCGTGTCGGTCACGAACTCGGCGCCGAACTTGCGCGCGTGGTTCGCCATCTTGTCCGCCAGGTCCCGGCCGAGGATGCTTTCGAAACCCGGGTAGTCCTCGATCAGCTCGGTGTTGAGCAGCTCACCGCCCGGCAGGCCGCGCTCGATCAGCAACGTGCGCAGCATGCCGCGGCCACCGTACATGGCGGCGCACAGGCCCGCGGGTCCGCCGCCCACGATGATCACATCGTAATCGGAACCGTTGTTCGTCGAATCGGTCACCGCTTCGTCCTCAACGTCGATCATGTGACGCCCCGGAACAACAATGCCGCGGTGCCTCGTGGGGTTCCGGGGCGGCGGTCACGTCACGCGTCCCCGCACCAGCTGGCCACCGTCCACCACAAGCGTCGTGCCCGTCACGAAGCTCGCTGACAGCAGGTAGCGCAGAGCGGTTACGACGTCGGCCGGGGACCCGGGTCGCTTCAACGGAATCGTACCAAGCAGGCGCTCCTTCTCGCCGACCTCCTCTTCCTCCGGTGGCAGGACGGGCCCCGGCGCGATGCCGTTCACCACCACGTCGGGCGCGAGCACGCGCGCCAGGCCGCGGGTCAGCATCTCCACGCCCGCTTTCGATACGGAGTGCGGCAGGTAGCTGGGCCAGACGTCGAACGCCGCCACATCCGAGACGTTCACGATGCGACCGCGCGCCGCGCGCAGCGCCGGCGCCGCACCCTGCGCCACCAGGAAATACGCACGCAGGTTCAGATTCAACACGGAGTCCCACATTTCGGCCGTCACCGATCCGAACGGCTGGCGTACCATCACGCCCGCCGAGTTCACCAGGATATCGAGCCGCCCCAGCCGATCGGCGACTTGCCGCCCGAGCGCGTCTGCCTGGCGTCCGTCTCGCAAATCGGCCTGAAATGCGTGGGGCTCCGGCTTCCCGCGCGCCCGCACCGCCCGGATCAGGTCCTCAGCCGCGGCCGCCGAGGCGTGGTGGTGCACGGCGACCGTGGCACCGTCATCCGCCAGCGCCTCGCTGATCACCCGACCGAGGCGACGGGCGCCGCCCGTGACGAGCGCCACCTTCCCGGAAAGGTCGGGCGTGGTCACGCCGCCGCCCGCCCGCTCCGGCGCGCGTGGACGGCCTCGATGCCGTCGAGCCACTCAGCCGGAACGTTCATGCCTCCGAGCGCGCCACGGTCATCGCGAACACTGAGGTCTCCGTGCCAGTCGGACCCACCGGTTGGCAGCAGGCCGGCGGCGTTCGCCGCCCGCTGGATCCGCCGCCGGATCGAGTCATCATGTGACGGATGCAGCACCTCCACGGCATCAACGCCCGCTTCCCTCAACGCCCGCAAGGCATCTGCGGTCCCGCGCTCCTTGAGGTGTGCGGCCGCGCTGACGCCTCCAGCCGCGCGAACGAGGGCAGTGACCTCCGCGACCGACGGGAGCGTCTTCGGGACGAACGCCGGCCGTCCCGCGCCGAGGTACCGCTCAAACGCCGCACTCACGTCGCGCGCCAGGCCGCGGGCCACCATGGCGCGGGCGATGTGAGGTCGCCCCAGCGCGGCAGCGCCCGCCTCGGAATGGACGTCCTCGAGCGCAAGGGCCACGCCGAGTTTGTTCAGCCGCCGCACGATTTCCTCCCCGCGCCCGGCCCGGCGGGAGCGCTGCGTGGCGAGGAAGCGCTCGAGTGCCGGATCGTCCGCGGGCAGGAAATAGGCAAGGAGATGCATCTCTCCCCAGGATGCGGCAACGGAGAACTCGCAGCCGGCGATCACGCGGAGCCCGGTCCCAGCGGCGCGTTCGGCCTCGGCGACGCCGGCCGTGGTGTCGTGGTCGGTCAGCGCGACGGCAGTCAGCCCCACGGCAGAGGCGCGCTGCACGATATCGCTCGGACTGGCCTCACCATCGGACGCGGTGGAGTGAACGTGGAGGTCAACCGGTCCCACGGCTCACTCCCCGCGCCTGGCGTAGCGCACCTCCGGGCTGGTCCACGCCGGCTGCGACTGGTGGAAGAACTCCAGCAGGCGCGCATCGGAGAGCTCCGCGAGCGCCGCATCCCAGCGGCGAGCCCCCAGCGGGGAAAACCGGGTGACGCGCCGCACGCGGTCCGGGCCCGTGCCGTTCTCGAAGACCAGGCCGAACTCGTCCCGGTCGTAACTGGTGACGCGGCCGGACGGGTACACCTCCCAGCGTTCGCCGTGAATCTCGAGGGACCGGCGCGCCACTCAGACCGCCTCGGCCGCGAACGTCTCGAGGCCGCGCTTGACGTCCGCCATGAAGCGGTCCGCGTCCGCTCCGTCCACGACGCGGTGGTCGTAGGACAGGGACAGCATGCCGAGCGTCCGCACCGCGATGACGTCCTGGCCGTCCTCCAGCGTGATCACTTTGGGTCGTTTCTCGATCGCGCCGACACCGAGGATGGCGACCTGCGGCTGGTTGATGATCGGCGCCCCGATATACGACCCGAAGACGCCCGGATTGGTAATCGTGAACGTTCCCTTCTGCACTTCGTCCGGGTTGAGCCGCTTGGTGCGGGCCCGCTCCGCCAGGTCCGCCATCTGCCGCGCGATGCCCAGCAGGGACAACTCGTCCGCGTTCCTCAGGACGGGGACGATCAGTCCCCAATCGAGCGCCACGGCGATCCCGATGTTGATCTGCCCGCGGTAGATGATGTTGTCGCCACTCACCGACGCGTTGACGATGGGGTGGCGCCGCAGATTGTCAGCGATCACCTTCGTGACGAACGCGAGGTAGGTGAGCTTCGTGCCCCGCTCCTCGTACTCCCGCTTGCTGCGCTCGCGCAGCCGGGCGATGTGGGAGAAATCCACCTCGTAGTAGCTGGTGACGTGGGCGGAGACGCGACGGGACACCACCATGTGGTCGGCCGTGAGCTTCCGGATGCGGCTCATCGGCTCGACGCGGTCGCCGGGCCAGGGCTCGGAAGTGGGATGCACGACGGCGCCCGGCGCAACGGCAGGGGCGTAGGGAGCGGCAGCCGCGGCGGGGGCAGCCGCGGGCCCGCCACGGTCGATGAACTCCAGGATGTCTTTCTTGGTCACCCTCCCCGCATAGCCGGTGCCCTGGAGCCCGCTGATATCCACGCTGTGCTCGGCGGCGATCTTCCGCACCAACGGGGTGGAGCGGCGGCGAAGGCGTTCCTCCGCCGTCTCGGGGCCCGTGGGCAAGGTGGAAGCGGCAGCGGCGGCAGGGGCGGCAGGGGCGGCGGGCGCAGGAGGCGGAGCCGGGCGCGTTGGAGCGGCAGAGGCGGCGGGGGCGGCTGGCGCGGCGGCGGCAGCGGGCCCGGCAGGACGCGCGGGGGCCGCGCCAGTGGCGGGAGCAGCGGGCTTCGCGGTCGCCGCGGCCTGGGCACCGTCCGTATCGATCACGGCAATCACCGTCTGCACCGCCACGGTCTTCCCTTCCCCAACCTTGATCTCCGTCAGCACGCCGGAGGCCGGCGAGGGGATCTCCGCGTCCACCTTGTCCGTGGTAATCTCCAGGATGGGCTCGTCTCGCTTGACCACGTCGCCGACCTTCTTGAGCCAGCGAGCGACCGTGCCTTCGGCGATAGACTCACCCATCTGCGGCATGATGACGTCGACTCGTGCCATGTCCTGCGCTCCACACCTCGGTCTGCGTTCCGCGGTATTTGACTGATGTCTGCAAGGATTTGGCTATGCGCCGAGGCGGGCTCGGCCCCACGTTGGAGCCATGCCCGAGCGACTGACGCCGCCGAAGTCGTGCCACCTCGTCTGGATGACGCCGTCCGGACGCCGGTGGTTTAAAATAGCCGGGGCCGCAGCCTTCTGCGAGCGCGCCGTGCGTGCCGCCTGCGCCGCAGCCGGGTGCCGGGCGGATACGGTCCTCGTGTTGCCCGATCGCGTTCACGTGGTGGTGCGAGTGCCGGCTGCCGCGCCCCACCGCCTGCTCGGCACGCGCTTGCAGCGTGACGTCGCGGCCGCGCTCATCCGCGCGAGACAGGTGCCGTCGGGGACACCAGTGTGGCGCGCCGAGGGCTGGTGCGCGGCGTTGTCGAGCCCGGCTGCGCTCGCGGTGGTACGCCGCCAGCTCGCCCTAGTAGGCGAGCAGCCGGCGGGCGCCGTTCACAATGTCCGCCGTCTGTGGCAGGACGTAGTCCTCGAGGGTCGGGGCATATGGTAGCGGCGTGTCGTGTGCCGTTACGCGCAGGATGGGCCCGTCCAACCACTCGAATGCCTGCTCGTTGATGCGCGCGGTGATCTCGCCGGCCACGCCGCCCGTCCGCGTGTCCTCGTGCACGATCAGCACCTTGTTGGTCTTCCGGACACTCCCCATGATCGCCGCGTCGTCCATGGGGATCAGGGACCGCAGGTCCACCACCTCGAGCGATACGCCGTCCGACTGTTCGAGTTGCTCGGCCGCTTCCAGCGTCTTCCAGACCATCGCCGACCACGTCACCACGGTGAGGTCCCGCCCCTCCCGGGCCAGCCGGGCCTTCCCGATCGGCGTAACCATATCCTCGCCTTCCGGCAGGTCCTCTTTGATCCGGCGGTACAGGTACTTGTGCTCGAAGTAGATCACGGGATCGTCGTCGCGGATTGCCGCCTTGATGAGCCCCTTGGCGTCGCGCGCTGTCGCAGGACAGACCAGCTTCAGGCCCGGGGTGTGGAAGAACGCCGCTTCCGGCATCTGGGAATGGAACGGCCCGCCCCGTACGAATCCGCCCGAGGGGCCGCGCACCACGATGGGCGTGGCGAGCCCGGCGCGATACCGGGCAGTGGCGACATAATTGGTGAGGATGTCGTAGGCGCACGAGATGAAGTCAATGAACTGCATCTCGGCAACCGGACGCAGTCCCATGTGCGCCGCGCCGGCCGCCGCGCCCACGATCGCGGCTTCGGCGATGGGCGTGTCAATCACGCGTTCCCGCCCGAACCGCTGCAGGAACCCCTCCGTGACCTTGAAGGCGCCGCCGTACAGCCCGATATCTTCGCCCAGCAGAAACACGCGGTCATCCCGCTCCATCTCCTCCCACAGCCCCTGCCGGAGCGCCTCCAGGTACGTCACTTCAGCCATCGCGCCTCCGGAACCACAGCCGCACGGCGCCTGGCGGGTCGGCGAGGACGTCGGACAGCGCACTGTCCGGTGCCGGAAGCGGGTCGTTCTCACACTCGGCCACGGCGGCGTCGAGCTCCTCGGTCACACGCTGGTCCAACGCGGCAAGCTCGGCCTTGTCCACCCATCCCTTTGACGTGACGGAGGCCACGTAGCGATCGATCGGATCGCTCCGCTCCCACCGCTCGATCTCGGCGGACGGCTGGTAGCGCTGATCATCGTGCTCGGCGTGCCCCTTGCGCCGATACGTCACCACCTCGATCAGGCTCACGCCGTCCCCCTCACGGGCACGCCGGACCGCGCCGCGCGTGGCCTCGTACACCGCGAAGACATCGTTCCCATCCACGGTTTCCGCCGGCACGCCATACGCCTTGGCCTTGACCGCGAGTCGGCTCACGGCGGTTTGCGCCGACGTAGGTGTGGAATAGGCGTAGCCGTTGTGCTCCAGGACAACTACCAGCGGCGCGCGCAACACGGCGGCCAGGTTCACTCCTTCGTGAAACGTGCCCGTGCTCGAGGCCCCGTCCCCCACGTACACCAATCCCACCCGTGGCTCCCGGCGCATCTTGAAGCTCAACGCGATCCCCGCCATGACCGCGACCATGTCGCCGAGGTGCGAGATCTGGCCGAGGTATCCCAGACGCAGGTCGTTGAAGTGCACGTTCATCTCGCGGCCGGCCGTGGGACTCGTGGCTTTGGCCATGTACTGCCGCAGCGTTTCCACCGGCCGGGCGCCCATGACCAGCATGGCCCCCATGTTCCGGATGAGCGGCGACATGATGTCCCCGTCCTCGAGCGCCCACGCGCTGGCCACGCTCTCCCCCTCCTGGCCGAGCGAGCGGTACAGTCCGCCGATGACTTTGCCCTGGCGATAGAGATTGACGAGCCGCTCTTCCAGCGAGCGGGTCAGGCGGAGATAATAGTAGATCTCCCGGAGATCGTTCCGGGTGAGCCCGGCCGGAATGCTCGCGGCCGTGGCCGCCGTGGTCACATCAGCCCTTGAGCGTAGCCGTGTAGCCCGCGGCTTCCACGGCGGAGAGGTACTGCTCGGGGCTGGCGCGTCCGGCGTCGAACTCCACTTCCGCCTCTCCGCCTGGGAATTCGACGGAAGCCCCGTACGTTCCGGCGACGCCTTGCAGCGCCTTTTCGACTTTCATCCGGCAATGGCCGCAGGTCATGCCCTGTACGGCGAGTTTGAGCGATGCCAAGCTGCCCCTCCAGCGTCGAACGCACAGGAAACCTGCCCGAGCCCGGACGCGAATTCAAGCCCGCGAGCGGACACGCTGCCCATGCCGCCGTTAGTACGCCCCGCGCACCTTGTGCGCTGGCTCCGCGCGCTGGTGCACCACGGCCAGGAACCGTTTCGCGAGCTTGTCCGCCTCGCTTTCGCCCACCTGGTCCGTCTCCACCGACACCAGCGTGTAGTGCCCGCCCTCGGCCGATACGGTGATCGTGATCTTGCCCACGGGACCGCTGTAGGTCCGGAACCGCTCACCGGTGGGGCCCGGGGCGAGCCGGCCTCCGAAGAACTCGTCGGCGGCGCGCAACGCGTCGTCGAGCGTGACGAATGTTCGATGGAAGTAGCGCATGCTCAGCTCCCCAAAGACGGCGCGAACCGCCGCAGACGGAGACTGTTTCCCACCACGGAGAGACTCGACAGGGCCATCGCCGCGCTCGCCACCACGGGGCTCAGCACCAACCCGGTCCATGGGTAGAGCGCCCCGGCGGCGAGAGGAATGCCGAGGACGTTGTAGATGAACGCGAACAGCAAGTTGGACCGGACGGTGCTCATGGTCCGCCGGGACAGCTCGATCGCCGTGACCACGGCACGGAGATCACCCCGGATTAGCGTGATGTCCGAGGCTTCGACTGCCACGTCCGTACCGGTGCCGATCGCGATGCCGACGTCGGCCTGGGCGAGGGCCGGCGCGTCGTTCAGCCCGTCGCCGACCATGGCCACGACGGCCCCTTCCCGCTGCAGGCGTTTGATCTCGTCCACCTTATCGGCCGGCGCGACCTCCGCGATCACCGCGTCGATGCCGACGTCCTTCGCGACGAGGTTGGCGGCCACTTTGCTGTCGCCGCTCAGCAGGTACAGCTTGAAGCCCATGGCCCGCAGGCGCTCGAGCGCGGGCTTGGCCGACGGCTTGACGACGTCGGCGATCACGATGAGCCCCTGGACCGTATCGTTGATGACGACCACGACGGCGGACCGCCCCTGGAGGACATGGCGGTCGGCCTCCTGCGTCAGCGTGCCCAGGTCGAGACTGCGCTCGCGCGCGTGGCGTACGCTGATGACCTCGACGAGAAACTTCCCCACGATTCCCCGCGCGCCCCGCCCTGACATCGCGACGAACCGGTCCGGCGCGCTCAGGTCGATCTTCTTGAGCTTCGCCGAGTCGACGATCGCCCGGGCCAGCGGATGCTCGGACCGCGCTTCGACGGACGCGGCGAGCCGGAGAATTTCCCCCGGGCGCACCGTGGTGCCGTCCGACTTCTTCGCGCCCAACACGTGCGTGACGGTGGGCCGGCCTTCCGTGACGGTCCCGGTCTTGTCGAACACGATGGTGTCGACCCGGCGGATGGCCTCAAGCGCCTCGCCGCCGCGGATCAGCACGCCGTGTTCGGCCCCCTTCCCGGTGCCCACCATGATGGCCGTGGGGGTGGCGAGGCCCAACGCGCAGGGGCAGGCGATCACGAGCACGGTCACCAGCGCGACGGTGGCGAACACCACCTGGGGCGCGGGACCCAGCACGAACCACACGACGAACGCGGCGATCGCCACCGCGATCACGATCGGGACGAACACGCCGGCGACCCGGTCGGCCAGGCGCTGGACCGGCGCCTTGGTGCCCTGGGCCTCCTCGACCAGCCGAACGATCTGGGCCAGGGCCGTGTGGTTCCCCACGGCCCGCGCCTCCATGACGAACGAGCCGGCCCCGTTCACCGTCCCACCGATCACGCGGTCGCCTGTCTGTTTCTCAATTGGCATGGGCTCGCCGGTGAGCAGCGCCTCGCTCACGCTCGTGGCGCCCTGCAGAATCACCCCGTCCACCGGGACCGTCTCGCCGGGCCGGACCACGAGCCGGTCCCCCACGACGACCTCTGGGAGCGGGATATCCCGGTCCTCACCGCTGCGTTGCACACGCGCGGTCTTGGGTCGGAGCGCCAGCAACTGCCGGATCGCCGCGGAGGTTCGCCCCTTGGCGCGTGCTTCGAGCAGGCGGCCGAGCAGGATCAGCGCCACGATCGCGTTCACCGCCTCGAAGTAGACGTCGGCCTCGAGTCCCGCGCCCCGGAACACCGCGGGCACCGCCGTGGCGACCACCGAGTATGCGAACGCCGCGCCCGTCCCGACGGCGATCAGCGTGTTCATGTCGGCCGTGCGGTGCTGAACGCCGCGCCACGCTCCCACGAAGAACTGCCGGCCGGACCAGAGCAGCACCGGCACGGTCAGGACCAGCATGGCGAGCTTGAGGACGGTCGGATCGAGCGTGTAGAGGTCGGGCAGCAGGGAGCGAACGGGCGCTTCGACGGGCGCCATCAGCCGGCCCCAGACGTCGTGCCCTTTGGCGCCGGGGCCGTGGCCCGCGGCGCTCATCAGTGGCATGGAACCGATCATCGTCAGGACGCCGGCGACCGCCGCCACCGCGAACCGCGCCGCCAGGGCGCGGACTTCCCGCCTCCGCTTGAGGCGCTCGCGCTCCACGGGATCTTCGGCGGGGATCGGCGCGGCCAGCGCGAAACCGGCCCGCCGGATGGCCGCTTCGAGATCGGCGGGCGTGGTGACGCCGGGGACGTAGTCGATCGTCACCTGCTCGGTAGCTTGGTTGGCCGCCACGCGCAACACGCCGGACACCGCCGCCACCTCGCTCTCCAGACGCGCCACGCCCGGAGCGTAATGCAGCCCCTCCACGCCCACGCTGACGGTGACCTTGGCCGAGTCGTAGCCGACTTCGCGCACGGCCTTCACCAGGTCCGCGATCTTGACCCGCTCGACGTCCACCAGCAGCGTGGCCCGACCCGTGGCGTAGTTCACCGCCGCCTCCGCCACGCCCGGCTCGTCGGCCAGCCGCTTCTGCACCGTGACCGCGCAGGCGCCGCACGTCATCCCTTCGATCGGGAAGCTGACGCGGGTGCTAGCCATGTTTCTGGTGGCCCCTGCCGAGGTTGGCGCGCGCGCCGTCCCGCCCGACCTGCGCGACGACACGGCCGCGCAGCATCGCCATGCCACAGCGGAACGGATAGTCGCCCGGCGCGGTCGGCGTGAACTCCACAGCCGTGGTTTCGAACGCCGGCAGCGTCTTGTCGACGCCGAGTGTCTCGAAGATCACGCGCTCACTGCACGCCGCGGTTTCGTCCCGGTAGAACAGCAGCCGGACCGGTCGCCCCGCTTCGACCAGCACGGTCTCCGGATCGTACCCGTCCTTCACGACGATGCGGACTTCCTGCACGTCGCCCGAGGCCCGCGTGGGGCCGCCCGACCGCGGCCCCAGGAAGAACCACAGCTCCCAGCCGATCAGGCCGGCGCCGAGCGCCACCACCAGGACGTCGAGGGGGTTCACACCTTTTCGTACTCGTAGTACTCGATGCCCAGGTGGGTGATCTGCTCCTCACCCATGAGCCAGCGCAGCGTGTTCTTGAGCTTGGTGTGTTGGATGAACAAATCGTGCTCCGGCGAGAGGTCCGGGGCCGCCATCGGGCTCTTGAAGTAGAACGAGAGCCACTCCTGAATGCCGGCCATCTTCGCGCGCTGCGCGAGGTCCAGAAACAGCGCGAGGTCGAGCACCAGCGGCGCGGCGAGGATCGAATCGCGACACAGGAAATCGATCTTGATCTGCATCGGGTAACCCAGCCACCCGAAGATGTCGATATTGTCCCAACCTTCCTTGTTGTCGCCGCGCGGCGGGTAGTAGTTGATGCGGACCTTGTGGAACACGTTGCCGTAGAGGTCCGGATACATCGCCGGCTGGAGGATGTGCTCGAGCACGCCGAGCTTGGATTCCTCCTTGGTCTTGAACGACTCGGGGTCGTCCAGCACCTCGCCGTCGCGGTTGCCCAGGATGTTGGTGGAG
>JACQHC010000120.1 GCA_016199245.1 Gemmatimonadota bacterium
GGGCTTCACAAGTCGTCGAGGGCGGCGACACCGGGGAGCGTCTTGCCCTCCAGGAACTCCAGCGATGCCCCGCCCCCCGTCGATACGTGGGTGACCTGGCTCTCCAGGCCGGCCTCTGCCACGGCCGCCGCCGAGTCGCCGCCCCCCACGATCGTGGTCGCGCCGCGTTTGGTGGCGTCTGCCAATGCCTGGGCTACCGCCAGCGTGCCCCGGTCGAACGGCGGGGTCTCGAACACGCCCATGGGGCCGTTCCACAGCACGGTCTGTGCGTTGCGAATGCGCGTTGCGAAGTCCAGTTGCGCCGCGTCGTCGATGTCGTAGGCGGCCCACGCGGGCGGGATCTGATCAGCC
The DNA here is from genome assembly GCA_016199245.1 of Gemmatimonadota bacterium. Classification (GTDB taxonomy): domain Bacteria; phylum Gemmatimonadota; class Gemmatimonadetes; order Gemmatimonadales; family GWC2-71-9; genus JACQHC01. The sequence goes on from JACQHC010000120.1 coordinate 352, forward strand.
GGGACGGCACGGGATTCGGCGTCCGCCGTCAGCACCCGGGCGACCACCATGCCGGAGGGAAGCACGAGCTTCCGCCCGGCGCGTTCGAGCAGCGTTTTGGCCAGCCCGACCTTGTCGCGCTCCACCAGCGAGTGGCCGACCTCCCAGCCCCGCGCGAGCAGGAACGTGCACGCCATGGCGCCGCCGATCAGCAACTCGTCCACGTTGGGCAGCAGCGCGTTGACCACCTCGATCTTGTCCGACACCTTGGCGCCGCCGAGCACGGCGACGAACGGGCGTCGCGGGGTGGCCAGGGCGGAGCCGAGGTACTCCAGCTCGCGGGCCATGAGCCTGCCCGCCACCGCGGGTTTGAGCAGCCGCGCCACGGCTTCCGTGGACGAGTGGGCCCGGTGAGAGCTGCCGAACGCGTCGTTGACGTACAGATCGCCGAGCCGAGCAAACGCCTTCGCCAGGTCGAGGTCGTTCTTCTCTTCCCCGGCGTGGAACCGCGTGTTCTCCGCCAGGGCGACTTCGCCTCGCTTCAAGAGGCGCGTCTGTCGCTCGGCGTCCGGGGAAGTTGGATCCTCGATGAAGGCGACCGGCTTGCCCAGCAGTCGCTCCAGCTCGCCGGCTACCGGTCGCAAGGAATACTTGTCCGCGCGGGCGCCTCCGGGCCGCCCCAGGTGCGACAACAGCACCACCCGGGCGCCGCGCTGGCTCAGCCACTCGATCGTGGGGAGCGCCGCCCGGATCCGCATGGCGTCGGTGACCCGGCCGTCCTTCAGGGGCACGTTGAAGTCCACGCGGACGAGGGCGCGGAGCCCCTCGAGCGGCTGCCCTTCGAGCGAGGATAGCCCGCGCTTCGTCACTTTTTCAGCGCCACGAGATCGAGCAGGTCGGCGCACCGGGCGGAGTAGCCCATTTCGTTGTCATACCAGGACGAAACGTGGACGAGCGTGCCTTCCAAGACCTGCGTGCTCAGCGCGTCGATGGTACTGGACCGCTCATCCCCGATGTAGTCCACCGACACGAGCGGCTCGTCGCTGACTGCGAGGATGCCCTTCATGGGACCCGCGGCCGCCGCTCGGAACGCGGCGTTCACGCCGTCGACGTCCGTCGGTTTCTTCACCACGCACGTGAGGTCCACCACGGAGACGTCGGCCGTGGGCACGCGCAAGGCGACGCCGTCGATCTTCCCTTTCAGCTCGGGGAGTACCAGGGAGGTTGCTTTCGCCGCGCCGGTCGAGGTGGGGATGATGGAGAGCGCGGCGGCGCGTGCCCGGCGCAGGTCCTTGTGCGGAAGGTCGAGCACGTTCTGGTCGTTGGTGTAACTGTGCACGGTCGTCATGAAGCCGCGCTCGAACCCGAAGGCGTCCATGATCACCTTGACCACCGGCACCAGGCAGTTGGTGGTGCACGACGCGTTGGAGATCACGTGATGGCGGGAGGGATCGTACGCCTGGTCGTTGACGCCCATCACAATGGTGATGTCTTCCCCCTTGGCCGGCGCGCTGATGATGACCTTGCGGGCTCCCGCAGCGATGTGATTGGCCGCCTTCTCCCGGCTGGTGAACAACCCGGTGGACTCGAGCACGACGTCCACGCCGAGGTCCTTCCAGGGCAGCTGCGCCGGGTCCTTGACGGAGAGCACCTTGATCGTCCGCCCGTTGACCAGAATCCCATCCGTCGCCGGCTCAACCGATCCGGAGAAGCGGCGGTGGATGGAGTCGTACTTGAGCAGGTGCGCCAGCGTCTTGGGATCGGTGAGGTCGTTCACGGCCACGACGTCCAGGTTCGTGCGGCTCTGGAGCGCCCTGAGAACGAGCCGGCCGATGCGACCGAACCCGTTGATGCCCACTCGTACGGTCATGAGTCCCTCTGGAATCGCGTTGACGGGGGCGCGGAACCGTCGGGGTCCCGCGTTAGGCGAGCCTGGCTTCGACGGGCAGTGCGCGCGCGAACGTCACGGCGCTGATGCCTGGCCAGCCCGCGTCCGACAGGGCGACAGCGGCGGCGCTGATCGTCGCACCCGTCGTGAACACGTCGTCGACAATTATAATCGCCGGCGCGCGTCCGGCGGGCGGAGACAGGGCCAGGAATGCGCCGGCGACGTTCGATCCCCTGGCCCCGGCCATCAGGCGCGTTTGCGAGGGCGCGTCCCGGTGGCGAAGAAGGACGTGGCGAGCCACGGGTGTACGCCATCGCTCCCCCAAGGCCTGCGCGATGCGGTCGGCCTGGTTGTACCCTCGCCGCCGCAGCCGGTCCGGCGTGAGCGGGATCGGGATCAGCACGGCGCCGTCCGGGGTTACCGGGCGGCTCACGTTGCGCGTGATCACGTCGGCGGCGAGGCACGCGAGCGTCGAGAACCCGTCGTACTTGAGGCGATGCACGACTTCGCGGGTTTCCGGGCCCAACCACACGGCACTGCGCGCCCAGCGGAGCGCCTCGGGCCACGGTGCGCACACCCGGCAGCCTCCGACCGGCGGCTCGGGCTGTCCGCACCGAGCGCACCCGCCGAGCAGAGGCTTCATGCGCCAGCGACACGCGGAGCAGATCAGCCCATCGGGGGTCTCCCGCTCGATGTTGCGACTGCAGGCCACGCAGGCGTTGGGGAGGAGGAACCGTTCGATCGCCCGGAGCGTCGGCCGGGTCTGTTCGACCAGCCGCGCGACCGCTTCGCGCGGGATCACGGGCGCAGCGCGGCCTCGACGGCCGCGGCCATCACTTCGCGGGGCGCGCGGTGGTCCGGGAAGAACCGCTCGAACGCGTGGGCGCCCTGCGCGACCAGCAACCGCCGCCCGTCGGCCGCCCGGAGTCCTCTGGCGCGGCAACTGCGGGTCCACGGCGTCTCGCCCGGCGCGTAGACGAGATCGAGGGCTGCCGGGATGCCGTCTAGGCGACTGTCCGGGATTGGCGCGCCATCGTCGGCCTTGAGCCCGACGGGCGTGGCATTGATGGCGATGCCGACCGGACGCCCGTCGTCCGGCAACGCGTGGACCCCGATCTCGCGAGCCCAGGCCGCGAAAGCCGCGGCGCGCGGGGTTTCGCGCGATCGCACCAGCAACAATGCCGAGCGTTCTTTAGCCGCCCCCGCGACCGCGCGCGCCGCTCCCCCGGTCCCCGCCACGAGCCACACGTCCCCACTGCCGAGCGTCGCGAGGACGTCGAGCAGACCGGGCACGTCCGTATTGTCTCCCACGAGCCGTCCGCCCTCCGCCCAGAAGGTGTTCACGGCGCCAAGGGACTTAGCGATTCCGGTCAAGCGAATGAGGAGCTGCGCGGCGGCGAGCTTGTGGGGCACCGTGACATTGCCGGCAACGCCCACGGCCTCGAGCCCGCGGATCACGTGAGCGAGGGCGACCGTCTCCACCTGCAAAGGGACGTAGACGGCGTCGAGTCCCAGCGCGCGGATAGCCGCGTTGTGCATGGCCGGCGACACCGAATGCCGCACGGGATCGCCCAGCACGACGAGCAGGCGGCTACTCCCGGTGATCCGGCTCACGGCGCTCAGTCAGCACGCGCTCCAGCACTTCCCGGACCAGCCCGTCGAGCTGCCCGTAGGTGGTACGGTAGAACTCTAGATCTCCGCCGAACGGGTCGCTTACCTCCGCCTCGTCTCCGGTCAGGCCCGCATACTCCCCCAGGACGTAGGTGCGTCCATCCCCACCCAGCTCGTGGACGCGCGCGCGGTGGTGGCGTGCCATTGTGAAGATGAGGTCGGCCTCCTGGACCAGTTCCCGGGTGAGCAGGCGCGCGCGATGTCCCGAGAGGTCCAGACCATGCTCCAGCCCGATCAGATAGGCGCCTTCGGATGCCGGCGCGCCGTCCCATGCCCCCGTCCCGGCCGACCCCACGCCGACGTCGCTGCGCTCGCGCCGAACAAGCTCCTCCCGTGCGATCGCCTCGGCGAGAGGGCTGCGGCAGATGTTCCCGGTGCAGACAAAGAGCACGTTCATAGGCGCAGGTCGGCCCGCGGAATCGCGCCTTCGCGCACGAGCCGCGGTAGGGGGCCCGTGCAGTCCACCACGGTGGACGGTGGCACGTTGCCCAGGACGTCTCCGTCCAGCACGAGCAGCGTGCCGTCGCTCACTGCCGTGGTGAAATCGGCTTCGATCGCCGCGACGCCGGGCGCCGTTGGCCCGCCCGGCCGATTGGCCGATGTGGACGTGAGCGGCTCGTCCAGCGCCTGGACGAGCCGCGCCATCCCGCGGTGCCCGGTCCAGCGCACGGCGATGCCGCCTTCCGGGCCGCGGAGCATGTCCGGCAATCGTCCTTCGCCGCCAGCCAGAACGAGCGTGAGCGGGCCGGGCCAGTATGCGTCGGCGAGCGTGGCCGCCGCCGGGGTGAACGCGAGGCCATACCGTAGCGCCATGTCGCGGCCCGACACGATGAGCAGGAACGGCTTGCCCGGGCGCCGGCCCTTGAGGGTCGCCAAACGAGCCACGTCAGCCGAGTGAACACGGGAGCCGAGTCCGTACACGGTTTCCGTGGGGTATGCCAACAGCCCGCCTCGCTTCAGGTGCCCGCGCACCGGCTCGATGGCCGCGTCCACGTCGGCCGGAGTCCGGAACGGCACGCTCACGGTTCCGCGAGCGCTTCTGCCAGACGGAAATCCTCCGGCGTCGTCACCTTGATGTTCGTGGCGCTGTCGGGGACCAGGACTACTGGAAAGCCCGCACGCTCCACCAGCTGCGCGTCGTCGGTTGGCGCGTTGTCGCCGGCGGATTCCGCCGCCCGGTAGGCGGTCTCGAGCACGTCACGGGGGAACGCCTGGGGCGTTTGGGCTCGCCACAGATCGCTCCGCTCCACGGTCTCGCGCACGCGGCGTTGCGCATCGCCCCGCTTCACGGTGTCGCTCACGGGAACGGCGGCGAGCGCTCCCTGCCCCGCCTCGGCAGCCAGAATCACGGCGTCGATGGTGTCGCGCGCCACGAAGGGGCGGGCCGCGTCATGCACCAGCACGATGCGGCACCGGGGATCCAGGGTCGCGAGGGCGGCCAGTACGGATGCCATCCTGTTCGGCCCTCCCGCCACCAGCTTCAGCCGCGCTCCGGTGAGCCCCGCCAGCCAGTTCGGAGGTTGGGCGACCTCGGCGTCCGGCAATGCGACCACGACCTCCCATACGCGGGGATGTTGCGCGAACGGTCGAATGGACCTGAGCAGCATGGGGACGCCACGAATCGGCCGGAACTGCTTAAGGCCACCCGCTCCCGCTCGCTCCCCGCGGCCGGCTGCCGGTATCAGCACGCCGACGTCAGGCTGCGAGTCGGCGGGCGAGGTCGGCGACATGTGGCACCGGGATGGTCTCGACACCGGCGGTCGTGCGCGTGCGCGCGGGCAGGAACGCCCGCCGGAAGCCGAGTCGCACGGCTTCGGCCAGGCGACGATCTGTGCCAGCGGTTGGCCGGATTTCGCCTCCCAGGCCGACCTCTCCCAGGAACACGGCGTCAGCCGGAAGGGGGCGGTCCTGCACGCTCGAGCACAGCGCCGCCATGACGGCGAGGTCGGCCGCGGGCTCGTCCAGCCGCACACCGCCGGTCACGTTCACGAACACGTCGAGCTCGTGAAACGGCAGCGCCGCCCGCCGCTCGGCCACGGCGAGCAGCAACGCCAACCGCCGCTGGTCCAGGCCGTTCGCAACGCGCTGTGGCGTCCCAAAGCTCGAGCGCACGGCCAGCGCCTGGACCTCCACCAGCACGGGACGCGTTCCCTCCATCAGCGCCGTGACGGCGGACCCGGGCGCGGCCGGATCGCGGCCGGACAGGAACGCCGCGGACGGATTGGGGACAGGCCGCAGGCCCCCGCCCGTCATTTCGAACACGCCGACCTCGTCCACGGAGCCGAAGCGATTCTTGACGGCGCGCAGCACGCGATAGTCGTGGGCGGGGTCACCCTCGAAGTAGACCACGGTATCCACGATGTGTTCGAGCGTCTTGGGGCCCGCGATCACGCCGCCCCGCGTCACATGGCCCACGAGGAGCACGGCCGTCCCGGTCTCCTTGGCGAACCGCATGAGTCGGGCGGCGCACTCCCGTACCTGACCCACGTTGCCGGGCGCGCCCTCGAGGTCCTCGCTGTACGTGGTCTGAATGGAGTCCACGACCAGGACTCCGGCGTGCAGCGTCTGTGCGTGGGCCATGACCGCTTCGAGCCGCACTTCTGGCAGCAAGTGCACGCGGCCACAGTCTTCCGCGATCCGATCCGCCCGCAGCCGCACCTGTTCGGGGGATTCTTCCCCGCTCACGTACAACGTGCTGATCCCGCCGGCTTCCAGCCGTGCGGCGACCTGCAGCAGGAGCGTGGACTTCCCGATGCCCGGCTCCCCGCCGACGATGGTGAGCGACGCGGGGACCACGCCGCCTCCCAGCACAAAATCGAACTCGTCGAGGCCGGTCTTCCACCGCCCAACCCCGCCCCGCTCTACGGCGGATAGACGGATCGGCGGTTGGGCGGATGGCGCGCCGGCCCGCCGCTCCGCCGCTCCGCCGCTCCGCCGCTTTCGCGCCGCCGGCTCCTCGGCCACGGAGTTCCACGCCCCACACCCCTCGCACCGGCCCACCCACTTGGGATGTTCCGCGCCGCATTCCGTGCAGCGGTAGGTGGAACGGCCTTTAGGCGGCATTCCCGCCTTCCGCCTCGCGCTCGGTGTAGCTGTCGAATCGCGTGTATTGCTTATGAAACACGAGCTTGATCGTCCCCGTGGGTCCGTTGCGGTGTTTGGCTAGATGCAGCTCCGCCACGCCTTCTTGCGCTGCCTCATCCCGCTCCTTGAGGCCGGGGTACATCTCGGCCCGGTAGATGAACAACACGAGATCGGCGTCCTGCTCGATCGCGCCGGAGTCCCGCAGGTCCGACAGCATGGGTCGCCGGTCCCCGCCTCGCTGCTCCGGGGCGCGGGAAAGCTGGGACAGCGCGATGACGGGCGTGGCCAGCTCGCGCGCCAGCGCCTTGAGCGAGCGCGAAATGAAGCTGATCTCTTCCTGGCGGTTGTCAGCGCGCGCTGGCCCGCGCATGAGTTGCAGGTAGTCCACGATGAACAAGGCGATGCCGTGCTCCGCGCGCAGCCGCCGAGCCTTCGAGCGGAGCTCCAGGAGCCCCAGCGCCGGCGTGTCGTCGATCCAGATCGGCGCCGTGCCCAGGAGCCCGGCGGCCCGGGACATCTTGGGGTAGTCGTCGTCCCGCAAATGGCCGCTGCGGAGCCGGTGGAGGTCCACGAAGCTCTCCGCCGCGAGCAGCCGTTCGACCACCTGGTCCCGCGACATTTCGAGAGAGAAGATCCCCACCGGCAGCTTGGCCTCCAGCGCGGCGTTGGCCGCCACGTTGAGGCAGAACGCCGTTTTCCCCATGGACGGGCGGGCGGCCACGATAATGAGGTCGCTCTTCTGGAACCCGTTGGTCTTCCCATCCAAATCTACGTATCCGCTGGGTACACCCCGTACCGAATCATCGCCGCGATGGCGCGCTTCTATGCGCTCCATCGTTTGCCACATCAGCTCCTTGATCCGGACCGCCTCTTGGGTGCCCCGCTGGAACGACACCTCGAACATGCGCTGCTCGGCTTCGTCGAGCAGCGTGTCCACGTCCTGGCGACCTTCGTAGGCGGCCTGAACGATGCCCGTCCCCACCTCGATCAGCCGCCGCAGGAGGGCCTTCTCCTTCACGATCCGGCAGTGGTACTCGACGTTGGCCGCGGTGGGGACGGCATCGAGCAAGACGGCCAGGTACTCGGCGCCGCCCGCCGGTTCCAGATCTCCGCGACGCTCGAGCTCGTCGCGCAGCACAACCGGATCCACCACCTTGCCGCGCTCCAGCAGGACGCTCATGGCACGGAACACCCGGCGATGGGCATCCCGGTAGAACATGGTGTCGTCCAGCAGCTCCAGCCCTTTCAGCGCGGCGTCGCCGTCCAGCAGCATCGCGCCGAGGACGGCTTGCTCTGCCTCAGGGCTCCAGGGAGCCTGGCGCTCGAGGCCGCCTTCAGGCGTGCGCGTCGGCGAGCTGACGGGCGATACGGACGTCATCCCAGGTCGGCTTCTTCCAGTGCGGATTCCGCAGCAGGGCCGCGGGGTGGTAGGTCACAATCAACGGCGTTCCGCGGAAAGAGTGCACCCGATTCCGCAGCGACGCGAGCGACTGCTTGGTGCTCAGTAACGTTTCGGCGGCCGTCCCGCCCATGGCGAGGATGACGGCCGGCTTGATCTGAGCGAGTTGGGCGTACAGGTACGGGACGCACGCGTCGATTTCGTCCTGCTGGGGCTTGCGGTTGTCGGGCGGGCGGCACTTCACGATGTTGCAAATAAACACCCGCTCCCGGGGCAGGTCGATTGCGGCGAGAATCTCTGTCAGCAGCTCGCCGGCCCGCCCGACGAACGGTCGGCCCGTCTCGTCCTCGGTCGCACCCGGCCCTTCGCCCACCACCACGAGGCGCGCGTCCGCGGGTCCCTCGCCGGGCACGGCGTTGATGCGTCCCTCGCAGAGGCTGCATTGCCGACACTGGCGGACCAGGTGCGCGATGGCGTCGAGCGTCGCGCCGTTCAGGGGATCCGACGTGAACAGGTCCTCCGCGGGCGGCGCGATCGAGATACCAGCAGGTGGAATGGCGGGTGCGTCGCGCCGCCAATCTGCTCTGCGCGCGCGCCGTCCGCCGGCGCGGGGCTCCGCGGACTCGTCCGCGGGCGGTGGTGCCTGCGACATGGCGGGCTCAGGCTGGGAGGGCGCCGCGCGAGAAGGGACCGGCGCCTGGCTCGCCCGCTGATCGATCACGAGGAAGCGCTCGCCCGCGGCGACACGCTGCCGGAGGTAGGTGTCAAACAGTTGCCTGGCGTCGCTCACAGCAGCGACTCAACGGTGTTCCAAATCCGCTCGGCCACCTCTCGCTTGGGGAGGAGGGGCAGCGCCTCTGTCCCTTCACGCGTCACCAGCGTCGCCCGGTTGGTCTCGACCTCCGGTCCCGCCCCCGCTTGGTCGGCGTGGTTGAGCACCACCATGTGCAGGGCCTTGGCCTCGAGCTTCTCTCGGGCGCGGTGTATCCCGTCACCGGTCTCCAGGGCGAATCCCACGCACACGCAGCCTTTGCGGCGGCGGGAGCGGGTGCCGGCGAGTACGTCCGGTGTTGCCTCGAGTGTCAGGGTGTGCGCGCCGTCGGCGCGCGGTCGTTTCGCGGCATGCCGCCGGGCCGGGGCGAAATCTGCCGGTGCGGCAGCCATCATGAGCACGTGGGCTTCGCGAACCGCGGCGGCGACAGCACGCTCGAGGTCCCGGGTCGTTTCGATGCGCCGAGTCTCGACTCCGTAAGGGGGGGGGAGCTGCGTGGGACCGCTGATGAGCAGTACGTCAGCGCCGCGCGAGAACGCCGCGGCAGCCAGGGCGTAGCCCATGCGCCCGCTGGAACGGTTCGTGAGCACGCGAACGGGATCGAGGGCCTCTCGGGTTGGCCCGGCGGTGACCACGACGCGCCGGCCGGTCAGCTGCCCGCCCGAACGCAGCTGTCGTTCCGCCCATGCGAAGATCTCCTCCGGCTCGCTCATTCGGCCCGGCTGGTCGCTCTCACCCTCGGCAAGCGGCCCCGTGGCCGGCCCCACGAAGCGCCAGCCGCGCCTGGCGAGGAGGCGGAGGTTCTCCTGCGTGGCCGGGTGAGCGAACATGCGATCGTTCATGGCCGGCGCACACAGCACGGGACCGCTGCGGGCCAGGAGGAGCGCGGTGAGGAGGTCGTCGGCCAGGCCCTGTGCGGCCCGGGCGAGGAGGTGAGCCGTGGCCGGGGCCAGGATCACCAGGTCGGCGTCGCGCGCCAGGTCAACGTGCGCCAGCGCGCTGCCCGGTTCCCACAATGAGGTGAGCGGCCGTTTTCCCGTGAGCGCTTCGAACGTTACCGGCCCCACGAATTCCGCGGCCGCGGCGGTGAGGACCACCTGCACGTCTGCCCCGGCCTCCGCGAGCCGCCGCGCCAGGATGCACGCCTTGTAGCTCGCGATTCCGCCGGACACGCCGAGGACGACGTGCCGGCCGGACAACATCAGGCTTCGTGCCGCCGTCGCCGGACCAACCGGTAGGTCAGCCGTCCGAGGGCCAGTTCCTCGAGGGCGCTGGTGGTGAGTTTCTTCTCGAACTCCACCGAGGGATCTCGGGGGAATTCGTTCACGAACCGGGCGAACTTCGCGGCGACCAGGACGCCGAGGTACTTGTTGCCGGCCCGCTTCGCGAGCTCTATGGGGGTAATGATCCGCATTCCCTGCTCCGCTTGTCACTGTTCCGCGAGGCCGTCGGCGGCCTCAACCAGTTCCCGCTTGAAATCCGCGATGGCCGCGAGCACCGCCGTCTGGCGGCGCGCGCGGTGCGCTTCCGCGTCGATGATCGCGGCAACCTCCGCCACCGCCTGTGTGCGGTCGGCGTTCACGACGATGTAGTCGTATTCCCGGGCCGCATCGATTTCCACCACCGCCTGGCGGAGACGCCGCTTCAGCGCCTGCGGCGGCTGATCCCCGCGGGCGCCGAGCCGGGCGAGCAGTTCGTCCACCGACGGAGGGAGAATAAAGATACTCACGACATCGGATCGGCGCTCACGCACCTGCCGAGCGCCCTGAACCTCGATGTCCAGGATCACGTGGCGACCGGCGGCGAGCAGGCGATCGACCTCGGCACGCGGCGTGCCGTACCAGTGCCCCGAGTACTCCGCCCACTCGAGGAACTCGCCCTCCGCCGCACGGCGCTGGAACTCGTTGCGGGAGAGGAAGAAGTAATCGGCTCCCTCCTGCTCACCCTCCCGGGGTGGGCGCGTGGTGGCGGACACGGAGTACCCCAGGTCCTCGCGCGCCGCCAGCAGCGTGCGGGCGATCGTCGTCTTCCCCCCGCCCGAGGGCGAGGACAGGATGAGGACGAAGGGCGTCACTCCACGTTCTCGACCTGCTCGCGGAACTGCTCGACAGCGCTCTTCATGGCGATCACGGCGTGGGTGATCCCCGCGTCGTTCGCCTTGGACCCGATCGTATTGATCTCCCGCAGCATCTCTTGGCCCAGGAACGCGAGCTGCCGGCCGCACGCCGCGTAGCCCGCGAGGGCGGCCCGGCTCGCGGCGATGTGGGCGCGCAGCCGGACCACTTCCTCGCGGATGTCCAGGCGATCGGCGAGCAGCGCGATCTCCTGGGCCAGGCGCGCTTCGTCGGGCGCGGCGCCCTCCATCAGTTCCACCAGGGCGCGGCGCAGCCGGTCGCGCTCGGCGACGAGGCGCTGCGGGGCGCGTGCTTCGACGCCCGCCAGCTCCCGCTCGATCGTGGCGACTTGGCGCTCGAGCTCCGTGCCGAGGGCCGCCCCCTCGATGGTGCGCATGGCGAGCAGCGCAGCGAGCGCGGCGTCGAGCGGCACGTACACCTCGTCGGCCGCCATGGCCGCCGGCTCGGCCTGCAGCTCCGTGAGCACCCCGGGCAGGCGCACGACCCAGCCGATGTCCACCTCGCCGGGCAGCGCCAGCGCCTGCTTGAGCTCGGTGGCGAGACGAGTGTACTCCCGGGCGCGCTCGAGGTCGAGTCGTGTCGTCCCGGGCCGGGTGGGCTCCTCCAGCCACCGCGCGCTGAGCGTGACGTGACCCCGCTCCAGGCGCTCGCGCATACGCTCGCGGATGTCGCCCTCGATCCGTTGCAGCTCGGTGGGGAGCTTGAGCTGCAAGCTCAGATGGCGGTGGTTGACGGAGCGCGCTTCGACTTGCAGGCGTCCTCCCCCGACGGGGGCATCGGCGACACCGAAGCCGGTCATGGATCTGGGCACGGGGCGAACCTAGTGGCCGGGCGAAACGGACGGAAGGCTAGTTGCTGAACTCCCACCGCACGCCGAACACCTGTGCGTTGGGGGGGAACGAGAGCCCCGGTACATACTGCTTCTGCGCGAGGGCGGCGTCCCGCAGGTCCCAGAACGCCGTGAAGTCGAGGATCTGAAACGCCACGTGCCATTCCTGGTAGGTGACTGCTTCGAGCGGAATCGGTGCGCCGGCGTCGGTGAGTCCCGCCGTGCCGTCGTCCCACGACTCCAGCGCGAACTGAACTTTGAGATCGAACGCCCCGCTGCGGAACGTTCGCCAGAACTTGGAGCGGAAGGTGGCCTGCACTCGACTCATGGCCGGAGGCTGGAAGTCGGCCGTGCCGCCCCGGGGATGCTGATACCATCCCGCGAGCGTCAGCGGCTTCCAGGGTTGGACGTGCCCCTCCGCAACCAGCCACGAGCCTTTGGACGAGCGCCCCGCGCGGGGGAGCACCGGGAATTCGGCAAACGGCAGCGGGCGATACGCGTCGCGCTCGACCAGCCCCAGGGACGCCCCGAGCGGACGGGTGGAAAAGGAGAGGCGAAGGGACCGGTCGAGCGTTTCCTGCGCAGTGTCCGCGCGCAGCGCCGGCGCCTGCACCGCCTCGCTTTTCGCGATGGCCCCCACGAGCGCCAGCGGCCCGCGCCACAACGCGGCCGTCGCGTGCACGTCGGATGAGGACCGCGTGCCCGTGTGCCGCCGGTAACGTGCATCGCCGGCCAGGGCGATTCCGGGGACCGGCGACCACGCGAGCCGTCCGTCGACGCCGCTCGTCGTTCGCGAGTCCCCCACGCGACCGCGGACCTCCGCGGCGAGCGTGGAAGCGCGGTACCCCAGCCCGACGTGTGCCTGCCGCACGCCCTGGTCGTCCGGTATCGAGTCGTTGGTCCATGCGCTGCTGCCGATTCCGGCGTCGAGCACCAGACCCAGGCCGTCCGGGCGACTCGCGGCGAAGACGCTGAACAGATAGTCCGAGCGGGCCCCGTGGCGTTGTGGGATCCGTTCGGGCACAACCGCGGGTGTACGACCCGTGCGCACGGCATCGCGGTCGTAGGTCTGCCGCCGCACCTGATACGACGCGCCCGCTCTGGCACTTGGCATCCACTCCAGGCGGACCCAACCGTCGAACGCCTGGTCGCTGCGGTTCTCCCCACTCGCCCCATCGGTGCCGCCAAAATGGGCGGCGAGGTTCGCGCCGAGCCCTGAGGGCCAGCGTTGCTGGAACAGTCCGGTGTACGCGGCGGTCTTGAAGCTGCCGCTCATCACGCGGATGAGCGAGCGGGGATCCCGGCCCTCATGGCGCTCCGATATGAGGAACACGCGGAGCGTCGCGGGGAGGACCTGGACATCCACCCGACGCAGGTAGGTGAGCGGGACGGTGCCGAGGTCGAGGTACACGGAGTCGCCCCCCAGCGGCATGAGCGGGAGGCCGTCCCAGTACACCTCGACACCGGCCGCACCGCGGCCTCCGTAGTACGCGTATTCGGGCAGTCCCAGAAAGCCGCCCTTGGCCACGTACACGCCGGGCACCGAGCCCAGCAGGTCGGCGAGCGTCTGGCTGCTGGACCACAAGATCGAATCCCGCGTGAACACGTAGCGCGTGCCGGGTGGCAATGGGCCTGGGGCGGTCTGGATCGGAAACGTGGGCAGGAAGGGCGATACGGGGGCGGCCAATGCCTGGGGGGACGGTGCGGAATCGCGCGCCGGCGGCTCCTGGCCGTGTGCAGACAGCGGAGCGAGTGCCAGCGCGACGACGAGGCCTGTGAGACAGCTGCCCGCGCCGGTGGGCCGCACGCGCGTCAGCCGCGCGCGCGTCCCAGGATGAACTCGGTAAACAGGCGGACCCCGATGCCGACCGGACCCTTGCCCTGCCACGCCTGCTCCGCATCGGTGTACGCCGTGCCCGCGATGTCGAGGTGCACCCACGGATAGCCATCCACGAACTCGCGGAGGAACCAGCCCGCGCTGATGCTCCCGGCCTGACGTCCTCCGCTGTTCTTGACGTCGGCGATCTCCGACTTGTTCAGCTCACGGTACTCATCCCACATGGGCAGTTGCCAGCACCGTTCGCCCGCGAGATCCCCGGCGCGCAAGACTTCGGCGACGAGATTATCGTCGTTGCCCATCAGCCCCACGGCGGCGCCGCCCAGGGCGACCGTAATCGCTCCCGTCAGCGTCGCGGCGTCGATCACGCAGGCCGGTTTGAAGCGGCGGACATAGGACAGGGCATCCGCGAGGATGAGGCGCCCCTCGGCGTCTGTGTTGACGATCTCGATCGTCTTCCCCAAATGGCTCCGCACGACGTCGCCCGGCTTGAGCGCCGTGCCCGACGGGAGGTTCTCCGTCGAGGGGATCACGCCCGCCACGTTGACCGGCGGTTTCAGTTGTCCCAGCACTTCGAACGTGCCGAGCACCGCCGCTGCGCCGGACATGTCGTACTTCATCTCCTCCATGTTCTGCGCCGGTTTGATGGAGATCCCGCCCGAGTCGAACGTGACTCCCTTGCCCACGAACGTGATCGGCTGGGTGCGTCCCGCTCCGCGGTGCTCCAGCGTAATGAAGCGCGGCTCTTTCTCTGACCCCTGGGAAACGGCGATCAGGCCGCCCATGCCCTCCGCCTGGATCTCCTCGCGGTTCAGAACGTTGACGCGGAACCCATAGGCCCTGCCCAGCTGGCGCGCGATGAGGGCGAGGTACTCCGGCGTACAGATGTTCCCTGGCAACGCCTGGAGGTTGCGGGCGAGCCGGGTTCCGATTGCTATGGCGTGACCGACATGCCGTCCCCGCTCCATGTCGGGCCGTTCCTCGCGGGTCGCGATCAGGTCCACGGTCTTGACGGCGGGCTTGGCGTCCGCGATCGCCTTGAGGCGGAACTGCCAAGCGCCGTGCGTAGCGCCTTCGATCAGCACCTGCCCGAGGGCTGCCGGCGCCACGCCACCGCGGTACTCGTGGGCCACGTGGACGGCCAACTGGTCCACGCCGATGGCTGCGGCTTTCCGGCCCGCCACCGCGGCCGCGCGGCGAGCGGCGCCCCGCGTCATCTCCGCGAGTCTACCCAAGCCCACCATCAAGACGCGCCGCGGGTTCTTGGCCGCGTAGAACAGCAGGGTGGCGTCGCGTTCCCCGGTGAAGTCGCCGCTGCTGATGGCGCGGCCCAGCGCGCCGCCAAGGTGATCGTCGAGGGACAGGAGGCTGGTCGGCACCTTTCCGTTCAAGGCGCCGACAGCGACCGCCAGGAGGGGCGCGGGCACGCGATCCAACGGCACGACCTTGACGGAGGTGTTCACGCGGTCTGGCTCCCCGGCATGTGGGCGATGACGGCATCGGCAAACCCCGACGTCGGCACCGTACGCGCGCCCGGCAATTGCCGCGCGAGATCGTACGTCACCGTGCCGGCGCCAATGGCGCCTTCGAGGCCGCGTGTAATCGCCTGCGCGACGTCCGACCAGCCCATCTCCTCGAACATCATCACGCCGGACAGGATCACCGAGCTGGGGTTCACCTTGTCCTGGTTCGCGTACTTGGGTGCGGTGCCGTGAGTTGCCTCGAACACGGCGTGACCGTCGCCCAGGTTCGCCCCCGGAGCCATGCCGAGCCCTCCGACCTGAGCGGCGCACGCATCCGAGAGATAGTCCCCGTTGAGATTGGACGTGGCGATGATCGGGTACTCGTCCGGGCGGAGCAAGACCTGCTGAAACATCGAGTCCGCGATGCGGTCCTTGATCACGACGCGTTTTCCGTTGGCGGACGGCTGTTGCGCCAGCTCGGCCTCGGAGATCGTGACGTCGCCGAATTGCTCGCGGGCCACCTCGTACCCCCAATCCCGAAAGCCACCCTCGGTGAACTTCATGATGTTGCCCTTGTGCACCAGCGTCACGGATGGACGGCGACTCGACAGCGCGTAGCGGATGGCCCGAGCCACCAGCCGCTTGGAGTCCTCCGCACTCATCGGCTTGATGCCCAGCGCGCTGCCCGGCGCGATGATCGCGCCGAACGATGCCGTCAAGAACTCCCGCAGCCGATCCGCCTCCGGACTGCCGGCCTCGTACTCGATCCCGGCATACACGTCTTCGGTGTTTTCCCGGAAGATCACGACGTCCAGCTTCTCCGGGTGCTTCATGGGCGACGGCACGCCTTTGAGGTGGCGGACCGGACGGACGCAGGCGTAGAGGTCAAGCACCTGTCTCAGGGCGACATTCAGCGACCGAATGCCGCTCCCAACGGGCGTCGTGAGGGGGCCTTTGATGGCGATGCGATGCGTGCGGATGGTCTCGAGTGTCGCATCCGGGAGCCACTCCCCGGCTGCGCGGTACGCCTTTTCGCCGGCCAGCACCTCGAGCCAGGTCACGCTGCGTTTTCCCTGCGAGGCGCGCTGCACGGCGGCATCGAACACCCGGCGCGAGGCGCGCCAGATGTCGGGGCCGATACCGTCGCCTTCGATAAACGGGATGATTGGATTGTCAGGCACCACCCAGGTGCCGTTGGACCATTGGATAGATCTGCCTGTCACGCCCTGTCTCCTCCCGTTGACCAGGGAATACTGGACCCAAACCAGTCTAACTCTTTGTGCAGTCGCATGTTGCGAGCTTGCGCCACGCTTGCAACGCTGCCGGCCGAACCGTCTGGGCCGAGGGCGGCCGTCACGTGATCGCGAGGAAAGAGACGTTCGGACTGGGGGCCCACGTGCGCCGTGGAACGTTAGACGCGCTCAGGGCCGCGGGCAAGTTGGCCCGTTAGCGCTACAATGTGTCGCCTAAGACTCTACGCTGAACAGGGGATCGCCCGCTTCGACGTCCTGGCCTGCCGAAGCGAAGACTTCCTTGAGGGTGCCCGCGGCGGGGGCCATCACGGGGATCTCCATCTTGAGGGCTTCGATGTCGCAGATCCGGTCCTTCGCGTTCACCGCGCTGCCCTTCTGGACGTGGAACCGCATCACCTTGGCCCTCATGGGCGCCTTCACGATCTCTTCGGCCATTCCCAAACCTCGCGTCGTGGGGTCGTGAAGCGACGGACCGTCAGGTGGAAGACGCGCCGCGCCGTCGTGCCGAAATCAGCCGCGATACGATGGCTCCGGATGCGTACAGGGCGAGCTGTAGCACTCCCAGGACGACGATCACGGCGATGAACCGCAGGGCCAACGAGAGCAAGATGTTGGACCACTGAACGGCGGCCTGTTCCACGTGTCTCGTTCCTCTCCCGCGGCTACTGGAACATCGCGATGAACATGCCGGCCGCGGCGGCGCTCCCGATCACGCCTGCCAGGTTCGGTCCCATGGCATGCATCAACAAGAAGTTCTGGGGATTGTATCCCTGCCCGATCACTTGCGATACCCGGGCCGACATGGGGACGGCCGAGACGCCGGCGTTGCCAATCAGCGGGTTCAGACGGTTTTCCGGCTTCAGGACAAGGTTCATCGCCTTCACGGTGAGAATCCCGCCGCACGTGCAGACCGCGAAATCGACCAGCCCCAGGCCGAAGA
>JACQHC010000125.1 GCA_016199245.1 Gemmatimonadota bacterium
CCGCATCGTCGTGACTGAACGACCGCCCGCGGGCCGACAGCAGCACGATCGGCGGCTTCGCGCTGAGATCATCCAGCGCCTCGAAGAACGGCTCGGGCTTCAGCACCATGCCGGCGCCGCCGCCATACGCGTAATCGTCCACGGTGCGGTGCCGATCATGCGTGTAGTCCCGCAGCTGGACGACGCGATACTCCACGAGACCGGCCTCCGCGGCGCGGCCCATCACCCCGGCGGCAAACGCCACCCGGAACACGTCCGGAAACAGCGTGACGACGTTCACCCGCAGCACGCTCACAGATCGAGCAGCCCCGGCGGCGGATCTACGATCACCCGCCGCCCCGCGCGATCCAGGTCGCGCACGATGGGCTGGCGGAACGGGATGAGGCGCTCCCGGCCCTCCACGTCCACCACTAGAAACCTGTTGCCGGGCGCCCCTACGAAGTCCCGCACGGAACCGAGGCGAACGTCCCCGGCGACCACATCAGCACCGATCAGCTCGTGCACGTACATCGCGTCGGGGGCCGGTTCCCGCAGCTCGTCTCGCGGCGCTCCAATCCACTCCAGGTTCCGCGCCTCCAGGACGGTGCGAGACGCGAGACCCTCGAACTCGATGAGCCACCCGTCCTTGAACGCGCGACCGCGGTGCACCACCAGCGGCTCGCCCTGCGGCTGGCCATCGCCATCCACCTGCCACAGCCGCCGCCCCGGGGCAAAGACGGCCTCGGGCTCGTCCGTCATCGCCAGGACCAGCGCCGCGCCGTTCGTCCCGTGCGGCTTGCGGAAGCGCGCCACGACGAGGTGGGTCGCTTCCACCCGGCCTCCTTCACCCCTCCGCGGGCGGGACGGACGAGGCGGACGGCTCTGTCGCCGAGAACACTCCCGCCTTCTTCAGCAACGACCGCACCGTGTCCGACGGCACGGCTCCCTTTGCCAGCCAGGCCCGGGCCTGCTCGACGTCCACGTTGATCACCGCCGGCTTCGCCCGCGGGTGATAGTGCCCGATCGCCGCGACGAACCGCCCGTCCCTGGGGGATCGTACGTCCGCTACGACAATGCGATACAGAGCCTCGCCCTTCCGTCCAACGCGCCGCAGTCGAATTCGTGTTGCCATTGAGAAACCCGTTTTCCGTTATTCGTTGTCCGTTGTACGTCGTGAGCACTCCGCACTCTGGGAACCGCGGCGCCGCCTCAAGCGTCCTGCCGCCGCTGCCGCCTCTCCCGCTCCTGCCGCCTACCGTCGTCCCAGCTTCCCAAAGCCCTTCATCATTTTCCGCATCTGCTCGAACTGGGTGAGCAGCTGATTGATTTCCTGCACCGGCCTGCCGGCGCCGCGCGCGATGCGGGCCCGGCGAGAGCCGTTCAGCATCTCCGGCCTGCTCCGCTCGGCGGGCGTCATGGAGAGGATGATCGCCTCGATGTGCTTCACACGCTTGGGATCGACGCGCGCTTGCTTCAACACCTTGGCGTTCATTCCCGGCAACAGACCCAGCAGGCTCTCGATCGGCCCCATGGACTGGATCTGCTTCAGCGCCCCAAGAAAATCGCCGAGATCCATGCCGCGCTTGGAGACAGCACGTTTGGCAAGCTGCTCCGCCTGCTCGCGGTCCACGACCCGCTCGGCCCGCTCCACCAGGCCCACGATGTCGCCCTGCAGAAGAATCCGGCCGGCCATCCGCACGGGATCGAACGGCTCGAGCGCGTCCAGTCCCTCGCCCACGCCCACGAACTTGATGGGCGAGCCCACCGCGCCGAAGATCGACAGTGCGGCCCCGCCTCGGGCGTCGCCGTCCAGCTTGGTCAGGATCACGCCGCTGAGCCCGACAGCGCCCTGGAACCCTGTCGCGATCCTCACCGCGTCCTGCCCGGTCATGCCGTCGGCCACGAGCAGGATCTCCTGCGGCCGGACGGCGTCGCGCACGGCGATCAGCTCGCACATCAGCTCGTCATCCACGTGCAGCCGCCCGGCCGTGTCCACGAGTACCGTTCGGGCCCGCTCGCGCAGTGCCGCGGCGATGCCGGCCTGCACCAGCTCCACGACTGCCTGCCGCCCCTCGGCGGTTGGGCGGGCCGGCGGTTCGGCGGTTGGCGACGACCCGCCGATCCGTCGATCCGCCGATCCGCCCGCACCAAACACCCCGACCCCCACTCGCAGGCCGAGTTGTCTCAGCTGCTCTTCCGCCGCCGGCCGGTAGATGTCGGCCGCCACGAGGAACGGGGCTTTCTGCTCCCGCTTCAAGCGCGCCGCGAGCTTTGCGGCGGTCGTCGTCTTGCCGGAGCCTTGCAAGCCCACGAGCAACATTACCGTGGGTGGGACAGAGGCGAACGCCAGCGGGGCCTGCTTCTGCCCCAGGAGCCCCACCAGCTCGTCGTGCACGATCTTGACGAGCTGCTGACCCGGATTCACGGCCTTGAGCTGTTCGACGCCAACGGCCCGCGTGCGTACGCGCTCGGTGAAGTCGCGGGCAATCTCGAACCCAACGTCGGCCTCGAGCAGTATCCGCCGGACTTCGCGCAGGCCCTCGCGCACCAGGTCCTCGGTGAGCACGCCCCGACTGGCGAGCGAGCGGAGCGTAGCGCTGAGCTTGTCCGAGAGACCGGCGAACATAAAGCCTAGTAATATAGACGGGGCACGGATCGCCAGCCAAGACAGGCCCACGCTCGCTTATCTTCCCATGCCTTATCGAGCGGCGGTTCGGATCGTGACGTGGGATCCAGCGATCGTGGAAGCGGTGATCACCATTGCGTTGGGTGCGCTCGCGGGCGGGATCACCAATGCGGTCGCGATCTGGATGCTGTTTCACCCCTACGAGCCTCGCGGGCTGGGCCGGTGGGTGATCCAGGGGGCGATCCCCAAGAACCGCGCCCGCCTGGCGAAGACCGTGGGTCGCACGGTGGGCCAGCGCCTGCTCGCCCCGGAGGACCTGGCCCGGCAGCTCTCCGCGCCGCCGGTGCGCGAGGCCTTCGACCGCGCCGTTCGCGGGTTCGTCGAGGCCGCCTTCGAGGTCGAGCGCCGGTCGCTGCGGGACGAACTGCCGCCCGCCGTCCTCACGGAGCTCGAGCGCGCGCTCGACGGAATTGCTCCGGCGCTCGCCGCGCGGTTCGCCGAATTCGCCGGCACGCAGGAGTTCCGCGACGGGCTGGGGGACGCGCTCGAACGCGCCACGCGCGAGCTGGCGGACCGTCCGGTGAGCGACGTGCTCACCGCGGAGCGGCGCGCCGCGCTGCGACAGCGCGTGGAGCAATGGGTCGTGACCGCCGCGGCGAGCCCGGAGCTCGAAGCCACGCTGCGCGGCTGGTTCGCGCGGCAGCTCGTCCGCATGGAGGACGATCGGACCCCACTACTGGAGCGTCTGCCTGCCTCGCTGGTTGGAACGGTGGAGCGCGCCATCGCGAGCTACCTGCCGGTGGCGCTGGACCGGCTGGCCACTTTGCTCGCCAACCCCGAGACGCGCCAGCGGATTCAGCGCGCGCTCCATGAGTTGTTCCAGCGGTTCGCGCAGGACCTGCTGCTGCACGAGCGGATTGTCGCGCGGCTGGTCGTGACCGAACGCACGATCGAGCGGCTGCTCGACACGTTCGAGCGGGAC
The DNA here is from genome assembly GCA_016199245.1 of Gemmatimonadota bacterium. Classification (GTDB taxonomy): domain Bacteria; phylum Gemmatimonadota; class Gemmatimonadetes; order Gemmatimonadales; family GWC2-71-9; genus JACQHC01. The sequence goes on from JACQHC010000125.1 coordinate 3,588, forward strand.
GGCGTGGATCACCTGGCGCGCCTGCTGGACGAGCCGGCGATGCGGACGGAGGTGGCCAGGAGCGTCAACGACGCCGTGGTGAGCTTCCTGCGCCGGCCCATGGCCGAGCACCTCACCAACCTGGGCGCCGAGCGGCGCGAGCGGATCGCGGAGACGGCGGCAGGGTACGCCGCGCGGGCGCTGCGCGACCCGGCCACCAGAACGTACGCGATCGACCGCCTGGACGCCGCCCTCGCCGCCGCGGAGCATCGCACGCTGGGCGACGTGCTGCGGCACATCCCGGCCGACCGCGCGGCGGCCTGGCTGGCCCGCGCGGCCAGCACTCCGGAAGTCCGTGCCTGGTTCAAAGAAGGCGTGTCCGCGGCGCTGGCCGCGATGCTCGACCGGCCGATCGGGCGGCCGTCCGCGTGGCTGCCCGAGGGCGCGCACCAACGTATCGCCGAGCAGTTGTCCATCGCGCTGTGGGAGTGGATCCAGCGCCAGGTGCCCATCGTCGTCGCCCAGCTCGACGTCGAGGCGATGGTCGAGCATAAAGTCCTGGGATTCTCGATGGAGCGGTTGGAGCAGATCGTGCGCCAGACCACGCAACGTGAGCTGGACCTGATCGTGCGGCTCGGTTACGTCCTGGGTGGGTTCGTCGGGGTGGCGGCGTGGGTGGTGCAAAGACTGTTAGGGGATTAGGGGAAGCTCTCGCAGGAGAGCTTCCCTAGCGTTTCTCTCCTTTCAGCACCGGCGGCGCCTTCCAGCCCGCCCAGTCCTCCGGTGCGTCGATCAAGCGCACGCCCCGCCCGTCTGGCATGCGCTTCACTTCCGCGCGGCGGCCGGGGCGCTGGTGCCACTCGCGTTCCAGCAGCACGGCGACCCGTTGAGCGGCCTTGTCCGTATCCCACACGCTCCACCACACCAGCGCGTGGTCCAGCCCGGCCGGCAGCACCACGAACCGGTCTCCACCCCAGCCCAGCGCGCCAGCGGATCCAACGGATTCGCTGCCGGACAGCTCCGTGAAGAGCACGCGCGTCTCGAACTCTCCCAGGCCGTCTTCGTACACGGGGGTGATGCCGGGTTCGGGGTGGAGGGTCACCGGGGCGTCGCGCTCGCGGAACCGCTCCGGGTGCAGGATCTGCTCGGTGGATTCCGGCAGCCGCGGGCCGAACGGGACCGTGTCAGGGAACTCGCGAGCGAACCAGCGCACGAAGTCGGCGCCCGCCAGGTAGGGGAAGATCAGGCCCTCCCGGATGACGGCCGGCGCCGTGCCGAAGACCGGCAGGCGATCCTGCTGCGCGCGCACCGAGCGGCGGAATTCCTGCCAGAAGTCCGGCATCGAGGAGTAATCCTGCTGCGGCATGAGCGCCGAGAGCGAGGCCAGCGTGGCCTGGCCCTCCATGACGGCCTGCGCGGCCATGCGGCGATCGTTTGCCGCTCGCTGCGAGAGGAGCGAATCCAGCGCCACGTACTGCCCCTGAAGCCCGTGTACCAGCTCGTGCGCCAGGACCAACCGTAGCTGAGCGAGGTCGGTGCTCTCGACCACGTACAGGGTCGTCGAGTCCGGGTCGTAGTACCCCACGACCTGCTCGGTATACAGCGCCAGGAGCAGCGTGCGGAGGTCGAGCGTGTCCGGTACGAGGCCGAACAGCTGGTAGGCGATGGTTACACCGGCCAGCTCCTCAGGCGGCAGGTCCGCGTCGAGCTTGAGCTGGAGATAGGCCTGCACCTGATCCCGGCTGCGGCGGGCGACGCGCGGCGGCGTCCGGAACGCGAGGCCGACGGCCCGCTCGACCGCGGGCACCAGCTCTCGCACCATCGCTTCAACGTCGTCCTGTTGCACCGCCTTGGAAGAATCTCGACAGCCGATAGGGCCCCAAACGACCGGAGCAAGGAGAAGGGAGACGTGGAAGCCGCGGAGCCCGGCAAGGAGGTACATGCTGGACTGTCAGTACCCCGGATAGGCGGGAAGTTCCCAGCTGCCGGCCGTCCAGAAACAGGCTGCCAGAGACGCGTGCGAGATGGCGATCGAGCGAACGCGCCCGCCCGTGCGATGCCGGGGCGCGAACCCGGTAACTCGTCCGTGCGGCTGTGGTCGGCTCGGCCCATAGGCATCGCGAAGGCGAGCACGTTCGCTCGATCGCCATGTAGGCGCCAGTCTTCCGGGAGTCTCCTATGGACTCCGCCGCAGCAACCGGATCAAGCCCTCGAACGACTCCAGCTCCACCCGCGCGCTGCCCGAGCCAAGTGTGAAGCTGAAGCGCCTCCCGCGGCGCGCCTCCGTGATGGTGACCGGAAAGTCCGCCTCGAACGTCCCGCTGAACGTCGCCACCGACACCGTCGCGTTCACTCGTTCCGGCACGGTGATGGCCAGATCACCGTCGTGCGTGATGAAGCGGTATCGTCCGTCGTCCTGCAGCACGCCGTCGTACTCCAGGTCCCCGTCCACCGTTGTCGCCGTCACGTCCGCCGACCGCACACCTGAGAGCACGATGTCGCCGTCCACCGTTTCCGCCACCACGCGGCCGTCCAGGTTCCGGGCGCGGATGCCGCCGTCCACGGTGTGGAGGTCGATCTCTCCGGATGCCCCGGCCAGCTCGATGTCTCCTTCGATGGACTGCAGCGACACCACTCCCCTCCCACCTTCTACCACCACGTCGCCCTCGACGGTCTCTGCTACCACCCGCCCCTGCGCACCGGTGATCATGATGTCACCGTAGGTTCCCGAGAGATCGAGGTCCATCCAGACGGGAACGGTGAGCGAGTAGTCCACGATGTACGCGCGCCCTCCACGGCGGCCCCGGGCAGTGACCGTCGCCGCACCGGCGGTGATCCGCACCTCGATACGCTCCGTACTCGAATGCTCGGCCCGCACGCGGATCGCGTTCCGCTCCCAGGTATCGATCGTCACGTCACCGCCGAGTCGCGAGATTTCGAGTCGCGTGCCCCGTTCGACCGCGACGGTCGTGTCCGTTTGCCAGCCCTGCGCCAGCGCCAGGAGCAATCCCGCGCCGATCCCCGTCACCATGTCGTCCTCGCTCTCAAGACTCGACCGACACGAGCGCCGCCGCCCGCCGCAACAACGCGAGCTTGCGCCGCATGGTCTCGGCCAGATGATTGTTCAGATACTCGCTCGCCGGATCCGCCGCCAGGGCGCGCCGCGCCTGCGCGATGGCCGCGTCGATTCGCTTGAGGCTGTGCTCCAGCACGCGCACCGTCGCCGTGTCGAGCCTGCCGCGGCCTTCCTGCAGCGCCGCCGACAGATCCCGGATGGCCCGGTCGTAACTCGGCTCGGCGAAACTGGCGGCGGGGATCGGGACCGGGGGCCGGCCGTCGCCGGCCAATGCCGCGACCGGATCCAGCCCGGTTCTGCTGCTCAGGAACCACCCGGCGCCCGCCGACACGGCCATGAGTGCCACGGCCGCTGCCGCGAGCTGGGGCCATGCCAGATGGAGCCGGCGCGGTGCGCGCCGGCGGCGGGCGGCAGCGAGGTCGAGGACTCTTTCCTGACCACCTGCGGCGCCAATGCGCTCGGCAATCCCCGCCCACAGGTCGTGCACCGGCGGCCGATCCTCCAGAGCGCCCGCGTGGAGCGCGACCGTCCGCAACTCGTCCAGGACGGTGCGACATTCCGCACACGTCGCAAGATGGGCTTCCAGCTCGCGCCGCTCCGCCCCGGCAAGCTCGCCGTCCAGGTACTCCGACAGCCGGTCCGTCCACTGGTCCGTCATCGTCACCTCTCCTACCGTGTCAGATGGCCACGCAGCGCCATCCGCGCCCGGTGCAATTGCGCCTTGGACGTTCCCGCCGTGATCCCCAACCGCGTCGCGATTTCCTCATGCTTGAACCCTTCAACGTCGTGCAGCACGAACACCCGTCGCGCGCCGGGCGGCAGCCGCTCGATCGCCGCTTCGAGATCGATCGCATGCTCCACGGCCGCCGGCCGGCTGGTCCCCAGAGCCGCCTCGTCCTCCACCGCGGCAAACCGTGCCCGTGCCGCGCCCAGGGCGCCCCGGTGACCCAGAATCACGTTCACCCCCAGCCGGTAGAGCCACGTCCCGAACGATGCCTCTCCCCGAAAGGTGTGAAGTTTTTGCCACGCCCGAACGAACACGTCCTGCGTCAACTCGTCCGCGGCTTCTGCACCCGCCATGCGGCGGGCCAGGCTATGAATCCGCGCCACGTGGGCCCGATACAACCGCTCGAACGCCGTGGCGTCTCCGTTCGCCGCCAGCGCGACGTCCGCGGCATCGGCGTCCGGTGTCTGAGAGGTGCGGTTCAGGGGCGCCACAGCGCGGACCAGGGCCTGCACGCTTTGTTGGATGGGAAGACGGCGGGAAAGGTTGGAGCACCGATATCGTGGTGAATCACAGAATCACCAGCAGGTACC
>JACQHC010000126.1 GCA_016199245.1 Gemmatimonadota bacterium
AGCAGGTACTCGTGCCGGCAGCCGCCACAGCGCACCCGGGCGAACCCGTGCTCCAGGATGCCGCAGGCCAGGAACTTCTCGACCACCTCGGCGACGACACGCCGCCAGGGCCCCCAGCGGGGCGCGAACCGCTCGTCGTAGACCGTGGCGAAGGCCCGGAAGTGCTCGTCGAGCAGGCGATATAGCGGGGAGGCCCGGGGCTGGCGCGGGCGGTACACGCCGACCGGCTGCGCCTCGGCGCGTACCCCGCCCGGGGCCGCTCCTGCCACCGCTCCCATGTGCCGCTCGCTCCCCGGTGAGGGCCGGAGACATCATGGGGGACACCGGGGTTCAGATCTGGTACCAGAACCGCGCGCGGCCGGTGCGGAATATTGCAGCACGAGTCGAGCCAGCCGGCTCGCCGGCAGTGCACCCGCGGTGACGAGCCAGAACGCGTGTCCGGACGTGCAACCCGCTCAGGCAGATGTGGCGTGGCGCGGCAATGGCCGTCGTGGTGGCAGTGCGGGGCCTGGCTGCGGCCTAGTGCGGGGCCCGACTGCGGCCTAACTCGGCCATCCTCGTTGGCAGCAGCGCCTGGTGATGGTGGCCGATGTCCTGTTTACAGGTGCGGTGCTGGGAGGAGGGTCGGACGGAATGCACAAGCCGGTTCAGGTGTTCACGAACTTCATGGACTCGACCGCGGAGTTGGCCAGGAAAAGGGGCGAGACGCTGGGCTGAGGATTAGGGGCCTCGGCGTTCCAGTATCCGATCTACCCGTCACCGATTTCGCGCGCCGCTGCGAGTTCTGCCATGAGGCCCTCCACGGTGCCCGTACCCGTCATGCAACCGCCGCCAGTCGGGAGCGCAGCACAGCGCCTCGATCCGGCGCGTGTGAGTCACTCATGGCATGTCGCTTGAGGAGCCGACGTCCTATGGAGCTCCACGGCCTTCGTCGGGTGTCGCGGCATCGCACGCCTTCATCAGCGCTTCCCAGAGCGCTTCCCAGTCCGACGGCGGCGTTCCCTGTTCAAGCATCCGCCGAAATGCCGCATAGGCGTCCGTCCGACTTCCCGCTTTCCACAAGGTCGTCTCCTCGTCTACCCATGCATATACGAATTGGTGCGCGATGCCGAATGGAATCGGCAAACCAACCGGAAGCGCCGGTGGAACTTGGCTCGCCGCCAATGCGAGTGCGCTCCGCCAAGCGTCTTGCCTTGCCGAAACTGCCCGGCTCCTGGACAAACGTCCGGAAGACCGGGTGCAGACAGCGCACGAACTCAGGCAGCTCTTGACGCAACTGGGCTGACATAGTTGCTGACCTAACCGCGTCCCATCGGGCTCGAAGGGCTGAGCCCACCCGACGACCTCCGGAGGCTCGGCGAGGGTCAATCCTCGCAGTACGCTTCGCAAGGCGGATCGGATTGGCCCGTTTCAGTTGGCCCATCCGCCAATCCGATCAGCAACCTCCGGCGTACATAGCCCGACTACATCGTTTGCCTGCCATCCCAACCTTGGCGGAGGAGGACCATGAGGAATTCACCACACCGCAGCAGGGCGGGCTTAGCAACGGGCCTAGCGGCCGTCGCGGTGCTCGGTCTCACGACGGTAATTGGCACTGCGCTGGGCTCAGATCACCAGGACACGCCCGAGGTCGAGCTGAGCCCCCGGATGGACATCAACGACGTGTATGCATTTCCGGGCTCGAGCGACGACCGGATCGTGCTGGTCCTAACGACCTCGTCGCCCATCACGCCGGCCCAGTCGGCCACGGCGGCGTTCGATCCCAGTCTCCTGTACCAGCTCAAGATCAACAACAACACGGACGCCGTGGAAGACGTGGTGATCCAGGTGACGTTTGAGGGAACGGGCCAGGCCCAGGAGGTCATCGTCCGGGGTCCCGTGGCGCCGCCGGCGACCGGCACGGTCAACGAAATTGCCAAGGTCCCGGCGACCGTTAGTGGCCCGATCAACACGGTTTTGGGCTCGACCTCCGGTATGCAGGTCTATGCCGGCCTGCGCGACGACCCGTTCTTCCTCGACCTGGAGCAGTTCTTCCGCATCATCCCCGACCGGAAACCTGTGTCGGGACCGCTCTCTCTGCTGCCCAGTACGCCCAGCGCGACGTCGTTCCGCGCCGCGGGCGCTGCGGTGGACTACCTGAGGGGCGTCAACACCCTGGCCATCGTGATCGAGCTCCCTGAGTCCGAGCTCACGGCCGGCGGCACCCCGCGGTTGGGGATCTGGGGCACGATCAGCCGATGAAGCCGTCAGCGATCACACTTAACTCGAGTGACTTGAGGGGTTATCCCATGAGCAGAACGAGACAACTCTGGCTCGCGGCCACGGTCGGCCTGGTGCTGCTGGTGGCGGGCTGCGAGCAGGACGATTTCGCGGCCGGGCCGGATCTGAACCGCCGCTTCAATCAGATCGAGCGGCTGGGCAACCCGCTGGTGAGCGAGGTGACCTTCGCCAAGCGGAATCACGGATTCCACAACACCACGGGTCCCAGCACGGACGTGGCGAACTTCCGGGCCGAGCTCGAGGGATTCGTCACCGGCGTCGGTGGGCGCCCGGCGGCGGTTGCGACCACGCTCTCCAGCGTCCTGCTGCCGGACATGCTGATCGTGCAGACTGACAAAGCCGGGAGCACAGCCGGCTGGCTGAGTTGGGCGCTGGCCGCCGGATACGGCGGTCGGAAGCTGGCCGACGACGTGGTGGACGCCGGGCTCATGGCCATCTTCGGGCCGTTGCTCAGCCCGGTGAACGTGAGTCCTGGCCTCACCACCGACAACGTCAACGCCAACGACAAGCAGTTCGGTACCACGTTCCCCTACCTGGCTGAGCCCACCAGGTAGACGTCGGGGGACTGGTGAACTTCTGGCGCAGCCGTTTCGCGATCGCGTTGGCCACCGGGCTGGTGGCGATTGGATCGGCTCGACTGCTCCTCGGTCGGGCCGAGGCGGCCAACGCCCGCGCGTCGGGACTGGCCGACTCTGCAATGCTCGCCCGCGATATCCGGTTTTACGAAGAGCGGGTGCAGGGCGATCCCTGGAGCGCGGCGGACCTGGCGCAGCTGGCCGGTCTTTATCTGCAGCGGGGTCGTGAAACCGGTGAGATTGCGGACCTAGTCCGGGGGGAAGACACCGCGCGGCGCTCGCTGACTCTCAGAGAAGCTCGCAACGGGAAGGCGGCGCTGGTCCTGGCGTCGGTACTGCTGGCTCGGCACCGCTTCCCTGAAGCCCTCGAAGTCGCGCGGGAACTCTGTCAGGCAGACCCAACACGGGTGTCTTCCTGCGCCTTGTACGGGGAAATCCAGTTGGAGATGGGTGATTACGATGGCGCGCGCCACACCTTCGCGGCTCTGTCTCACGCCCGAACCAATCTGGCAGTGGCGCCGCGACTCGCGCGGTGGTCCGAGATCCTGGGGGCCACCGACGCGGCCCGCCGTCTCCTTCAGGGTGCGCTGGCTGAGGCGAGGCAGCGTCCGGACCTCCCTCGCGAGCAGCTTGCGTGGTTCTACCTGCGCGTGGCGGACCTCGAGCTGAGGAACGGGGGGCTGCGAGACGCGGAGCGAGCTTTCCGGAACGGGCTCCGCGTCGCACCGGACGATCGGCGCCTGTTAGCGGGAATGGCCCGGCTGGAGGCGGTCCGCCACCACTGGAGGAAAGCAATCCGGTACGGGGAACGTGCTCTGGCGACGGTGCCTGATCCAGGCACGCTGGCACTGGTGGGCGACGCATACGCCGAGATGGGCGACACCATTGCGGCGGAGCGGTACTTCGCGGCGGTCGAGCGAAGCGCCGTTGAGGCGCCCGAGCCGTTCAACCGAGCGTGGACACAGTTCCGGCTGGACCATGGCCGGCGCGTGCCGGAAACCCTGGCCTTGCTGCGCGACGAGGTCCAGGTCCGCCGCGATGTATACGGATACGATCAGCTCGCGTGGGCGCTTTACCGGGCCGGTGATTATCGGGCCGCGCGTGAAGCCATGGCGGCGGCCTTACGCCTGGGTACGCGCGACGCCGTGCTCCACTTCCATGCGGGCATGATCGAGAAGGCGCTGGGTGAGTACCGCAGCACCTTGGGGCACCTCAGCACGGCACTGGAGATCAACCCGTATTTCCATCACGAGTTTGCGCCGCAAGCGCGAGCCGCGGCCGACAGCTTGGCGGCCGAGAACCTCTAACGCAACGGAGTCATACGTTCATGAGATCCGCGAAACTCGTCCTGCTGACGCTGGCCTGGGCAGCGCCGGTGCTGGGGCAGTCACATGACATGCAGTACCGGACCCAGATGACGGGCTGCACCCTATGCGCTCCGTGGGTATACGCCGAGGGCGCTGCCCTGTATCGCAGCAATGAGGGGCTGCCTGCCGGCCTATCCGAGAACTGGACCCCGCTAGTCCGCGCGGTCGTGGAGCTGGGGACTCCCATTCGCCACGTCGGCTTCTTTACCCATCTGGAGTTTGCGCCGGACGATGGCGCGACGCCGACCCTCACGTATGGAGCGCAGCTTTGGCTGCTGCCGCGGTTCAAGCGAATGAACCTGACCGGCGGCGTGGGGTTGATCCATCGGCGAAACGGCATTGGAGAGGACCGGCCGGGCGCCTTTGAGGCTCGAGGGTGGGCTCACGCCGGCGCGGAGTACCAGACGCCGATCCACGAGATAGCGCTGTACGCGCAGGCAGGCACGGCGTTCAATGGCGAGACCGGTCTGACCTATCAAGTGGGCATCAGGCACCCGATCGCGCCCTGGAAAGCCCACCTGTTCTAGCGGGCGCTACGGCGTGTCCAACGCTGCCGACGAAGGTGATGCGCACCCTCAGGACAGGGTAGAGGCGGCCCAGATGTCCGGCACGGCGAGGATGCGCACGCCGGTGGCGAGGTGTTCTACCGACCGGACCAGGGCCCCGACCATCTGGGCCAGGGTGACCAGCCCCAAACGGCGGGCACCCTCCCGGGTGGCCGGGAGCCGCTCGAACAGCCAGTAGAAGGGCACCAAACCGTACGGCCAACGGTGCCCCGGCCCCAGCACGTACCACGGGCGCAGGATGGTGGCCGGGAGCCCGCTGTCCCGGATGAGTCGCTCGGCCTCCGCGCGCACCGCCAAATAGGCCTGCATCACCGGGGCGGGCTGCGCTACGCTGACGTAGATGAAGTGGCGAACCCCTGCGACTTTCGCCGCGGCCAGGGATTCCCGCGCCGACACCAGGTCGATCTGTTGGAACTGCTTCGCCTTGGCGGGACTCGGGCGCGGGGTCCCCACCAGCTGGACGAAGGTGTCACAGGGCGGGATCGAGCCTGCAAAGGTCCGCCTGTCCAGTGCATCGCCCAATGCCTGCTCGATGCCTGCCGGGAGCCGGCGCTCAGAACCAGGGCGCACCAACGCGCGCATGTGATGGCCCCGAGCGGCGAGCGCGGGCAAGAGATGGCGACCCAGATAGCCCGTGCCGCCCGTGACGAAGACCAGGCGGGCGGTCACCGCCACGTCACATCTTCTCGACGATGTCCGCCTTCATCTCGGTGATCGCGTTGAGTACCTCCCGCTGCTCGGCGGCCGGCACCCGGAACTTGTTGAGCGTGGCGACCAGGTGATCGACCGACTTCTGCCACTCCTGTTCGGTGATCCCGAGGCCGGCGTGGGACGTTTTCATGTCACGCCCGATGTAGACGCATGGACCTCCGGTGGCAAAGCAGAGCTGGTCCACGATGAGCTGGCGGATCCGCTGCTTGGAGTTGGTGCTGTGGCCGGCGAAGAACCGCCCCAGCTCGGCGTCGCCAATCAGTCGGCCGATAAAGTCGTCGGTGACGGCCGCGAGGGCGTCATATCCGCCCAGCCGCTGATAGAGAGTCCTGGGCTGTTGCTGCGCCACCGCCGGAGCCGCCGCCCAGATGGCCGCCGCCGCGAGGATGGTGGTGAGGCGCCGCGCTGCCGTCAGATGGTTCGCTACTTGCATGTCATGCCTCCGAAGTGAGAGTCCACCGGCCTCATAGTACGACGGCCCTGGGCCCCGTGGATTGGCCGCTAAGTCCAATCCGGGGCTGGCTGGGGTGCGTAATCCTTTTTAACAGCACCGCATGGGCTGCGGAGTGCAGGCTTGAGCGACTCCTGGCGACGTGTTGCGCTGGCCAGTAGCCTTGAAGACGTGGATTCTACCGTCGGGGAGATCATCAGTCGAGTACAGGCGGGAGATCAGGCGGCGCTCGCGGAGTTGTACGATCGCTATGCCGACACCTTGCTGGCGTTGGCCTACCGGATCCTCCGGGACCGCGCCGAGGCGGAGGATGTCCTTTTGGAGGTGCTCGAGCGGGCCTGGCGCGAGGCTGACCGGTTTGACCCGGAGCGGGGATCGGTTCGGGTATGGCTGACCGTCATGGTCCGCAGCCGCGCGCTCGACCTGCTGCGCGTCCGGCGCCGCCGGGAGCGGGTCGCGGCGGAAGCCGCGCGGAGCGGTGACGAGGGCGTCGGATTCAGAGGCACCGCGGGCGATGCCTCCGAGCTGGAGGACCTGCGGCGGCACGTGGTCACCGCATTACAGGAGTTGCCGCCGGCGCAGCGGGAGGCGATCGAGCTGGCCTATTACGGGGGTCTGAGCCAATCGGAGATCGCGGCCCGCCTCAGCCTTCCGCTGGGCACTGTGAAGACGCGGATGCGGGACGGGTTGCAGAAGCTTCGCGTGGTCTTGCGGCCGATACACGCAGGGCAAGCCCTATGAATCCTGATGATCGCGACGAGCCGCGAGATCTGGCCGCGGCGTACGTGCTGGACGCGCTCGACCCAGCCGACGCGCGCGCCTTCGAGGCTCAACTTGCGCGGTCAGCCGAGCTCCGGAAGGAAGTCACCGAGCTGCGGGAGGCCGCGGCGCTCATTCCGCTCAGCGCCCCCTCCGTTCCGCGCGACGACGCGGCGCTCAAGGCTCGGCTCCTGAGCCGGGTTCGAGGGGCGAGCGCCGGCGCGCTTCGTTCGCCACGCCGGAGTGTCTGGATGGCATGGGTGGGTTGGGCCGCCGCGGCGGCGCTGGCCGTCGTGGCAGGCTTACAGTGGTTCCGCGCGTCCAGCCTCAGCGAGCAGCTGGCGCGCCGGGAAGCCACCCTGGATGAGATCCTCGAGCCGAGCACGCAGCTGATCCTGCTGACCGCGACCGGCGAGCGCCCACCGGGGATCCAGTTGTTCTGGAACAAAGCCGGCGGGCGGGTGGTGCTCCACGCCTTCAATCTGCCACCTGCCGCCCAAGGCCGCGCGTATCAGCTGTGGTTCCTGCGCGATGGCGCGCCGGTTCCGGGCGGGACCTTTAACTCGGATCCCGATGGTCATGCGCTGGTGACCGTGGCTGGCCCGCCCGCCGACCTGACGTTGATTGGCGCCGCCGTGACCGACGAGCCGGCGGGCGGCTCGGCCCAGCCCACCACGACACCCGTGGTGGTCGGCACCATTGGCGGGGAGTAGCTCGCCCCCGAAGCGCGCCCCAGCGCGGAGCCCTTTCGACAACACGACGCCCGCCGACCTGGTCATTCGGCTCCCGGGTCGTCACCCCGGGTGGGATCGCGCCCCGAGCGGTGATCGTCGAGGGCGGTGTGATCGTGGATTTGTTGCCACCGGACCAGGCCCACGATGCGCGCCAGCGGACTGACGTTGCGGATGCGGTCGTGATGCCCTTGCTTGATTGACACGCCCGTCCACGTGAACCAGCCCGGCCGCACCCAGTGGGAAGGCTTCACGACCGCAACCCGTGCGGCGGCGGCCGGCGGGATCACCACCATCGTCGACATGCCGCTCAACTGCTTTCCGGTGACCACGACTCCGGAGGCCCTGGCGCAGAAACAGCGGTCGCCCGCCGGTTGCTGCATGGTCGATGTCGCGTCGTGGGGCGGCGTGATTCCGGGGAATCAGGATCAGTTCGGGCCGCTGCTTCAGGCGGGCGCGCTGGGGTTCAAGGGCTTTCTGGTCCCATCCGGGATTGATGAGTTTCCGGCGGTGACGGCCTCGGGCCTCGCGCCGGCCATGGCGGCACTTGCCGGGCATGATGCCGTGCACTTGGTGCACGCGAAATTGCCGGGCCCATCGAGCGAGCGATGCTCTGCCGGGCAATGAGCGGGCGGTAGCACGCGCCGGGCCGACGCCCTCCGCCTCACCAATGAGCGGGACTCGCTCCTCACCGTGGTAGAGCGGCGCGAGCAAGAACAGGCGGCGCTCACGATCCGAGTCGAAACCCACCAGGCCGAGGTGATCGGCTGCGCGATTCCGTGATCGCCCTCGAGCGCCGCCGCGCCGCTCTTCAGCTCACCGGGACTCCATCACTCGGCTGGTCGTAGCCAACGCTGACGCGTATGAGGCCGGTTATCAGGCCGCGTATGCCGCCTACCAGGACCTGTCGAAACGGCACATCGCGGAGCTGATGAAGCCGCGGATCAGGCTGGGGTCGGCCATCGGACTCCTCGGTGCCGCCGGCGTCGGACTGGTGCTTGGGAGGGCGATGCCGTGACTCAGGCGTCCGCGAGGTCGGCCGGCCTAAGTCGTGGCCGAAAAAGGGATTACCGTCGCGCAGGGGCCATTTCGAAT
>JACQHC010000127.1 GCA_016199245.1 Gemmatimonadota bacterium
ATCGCCTGGCCGCTCGGCGCTCCCTGTTCAGTGTTGTCCGCGCCGTAGGTATCTTCCGGGCCATGGCAACGCGTGCCAAGGCGTCGGCCGCCACCCGTCGGGCGGCCGCACACCTCGAAAAAGCGGATCTCCTCGACTTCTATCGCATCATGCTGCTCTCACGGCGTCTCGACGACCGTGAGATCCAGCTGAAGCGCCAGAACCGGATCTTCTTCCAAATCTCCGGCGCCGGACACGAAGCGGTGCTGGTGGCCGCTGGGAAGCTGCTCCGGCCGGCATACGATTGGTTCTATCCCTACTACCGCGACCGCGCGCTGTGCCTGGCTCTCGGCATGACGCCGACGGAGATGTTGCTGTCGGCCGTGGCGGCGGCGGCGGATCCGAGCTCCGGTGGGCGGCAGATGCCGTCGCACTGGGGGCACAAGGCGCTGAACATCGTGAGCCAGTCCAGCCCCACCGGGACGCAGCTGCTGGACGCCGTGGGCTGCGCCGAAGCCTGGCTGCGCTACGATCGCATCCCGGACATCCCGGATCGGGACAGGTTGTCCCGCCCCGACGAGGTCGTCTACTGCTCCGCGGGTGACGGCACCACGAGCGAGGGGGAGTTCTGGGAGGCCTTGAACACGGCGTCGAACCTCAAGCTCCCCATCCTGTTTCTCATCGAGGACAACGGGTACGCCATCTCGGTGCCCGTCGAGGTACAGACGGCCGGCGGCTCCGTGTCCCAACTCGTGCGCGCCTTCCCCGACCTGCTGGTCGAAACCGTGGACGGCTGCGACGCGCTCGCCTCGTACGACGTGCTGGCGCGGGCGGTGGCGCACTGCAGGGGCCGCAAAGGCCCCGCCCTGGTCCACGCGTCGGTGATCCGCCCGTATTCGCATTCCCTCTCCGACGACGAGGTGCTGTACAAGCCGCCCCAGGAAAGAGAGGCCGAAGCCGCGCGGGACCCCGTGAAGACCTTCCCGTCGAAGCTCCTGGCCGAAGGGTTGGCAACGGCGGACGACCTGGAGCGCATCCGCCAGTCGGTGGAGGAAGAAGTCGAACTCGCGGCCGAGATCGCGCTGGCCTCCCCGCAGCCCGCGCCGGAGACGGTCTCGTTGTACGTGTATTCACCGGACATCGATCCCACCGGCGAGCCGTTTGACACGGAGGAAGACCCGCAGTTCAGCGGCGAGCCCACAACCGTCGTGGATCTCCTGAACGCGTGTCTGCGGGACGAAATGACGCGCGATCCCCGGATCGTTGTGTTCGGGGAGGACGTGGCTGACGCCTCGCGCGAACAGCACCTGGACCGCGTGAAGGGCAAAGGCGGCGTGTTCAAGGTGACCTGGGGGCTGCAGCGCAAGTTCGGCAGCGACCGGGTGTATAACTCACCACTTGCCGAGGCAAACATCATCGGCCGGGCGATCGGCCTCGCCACGCGCGGATTGAAGCCGGTCGTCGAGATCCAGTTCTTCGACTACATCTGGCCCGCGTACATGCAGATCCGCAACGAATTGGCGGTGCTGCGCTGGCGCAGCAATAACGCGTTCAGCGCACCCGTCGTCGTGCGGGCCACGTACGGCGGATACCTGAAAGGCGGGGCGGTCTACCATTCGCAGACCGGGGCCACGGTGTTCACGAGTGTGCCGGGCCTGCGCGTGGTCTGCCCGTCCACGGCGCTCGACGGAAACGGGCTGCTCCGCACCGCCATCCGGTGTGACGACCCCGTGCTGGTGCTCGAGCACAAGCACCTCTACCGACAGACCTACAACAAGGCGCCCTATCCCGGGCCGAACTTCATGATTCCGTTCGGGAAGGCGAAGGTGGTGCGGGCGGGAGCGGACGTGACGATCGTGACGTACGGGGCGGTGGTGCAGCGCTCGCTCGTGGCGGCGCAGGAGGTGCAGGAGCGGGACGGGATCAGCGTCGAGGTGATCGACCTGCGGACGCTGAGTCCGGTGGATTGGCACACCATCGGCGCGTCGGTCCAGAAGACCAACAAGGTGATCGTCGCGTACGAGGATTCGCTGTCGTGGGGGTACGGGGCCGAGATCGCGGCCCGCATCGCGGACGATTACTTCGCCTGGCTGGACGCGCCGGTGAAACGACTGGCCGCCGCGGACACGTTCGTCGCGTACGCCCCGGAGCTGGAGGACGTCATCCTACCACAGGCGAGCAACGTCGCCGCCGCCATCCGGCAGATCCACGGCTTCTGACGCCGGCGCTCGCGCGGGCTCAGTGCGCCTCGATCGCCCGCCCCACGCGACCAAACAACTCCCGGATTTCTCCCGCCGCCGAGATCGCGGCGTCAATGTCGGCGGAGAGCGCTTTCACTTGCTGCGTGGCGCTCGTGAACTCGCCCAACGCGGTTGCGACCCCGGCCGACCGCAGGCGCAGCAGATCAAAGCGCAGGTTCTGCACGGCCAGCACACACGACTCGAACTGCGCTTCCACCTGGCCGCGGCGCTGGGTCAACTCCCCGAGGGCTTCCCGCTGGCGCCGTAGCAGATCGAGGCGGCGATCCCGTTCGGGATCTCCCTCGCGCGCCTCCAATTCGCGAATTCTGTCGCCCAGCCGGGTCAGCGCGGCACGCTCGAGGCCGCTGTCGAGCGCGTTCAGCGTCCGCGCCAACTCCATGGCCCGGGACATCAGCGCGTCCACGGTGGGCTGGACGTCCGGCAGCATGTTCCGCTCGGTCGGCGGCAGGCGCTCCAGGACCTTCGCGATCGCGGCGCGGTCCCCGCGCATCTGTCCAACCTGGCCCTCCAGCCGGCCGAACTCACCGGTCGCGGGCTCCGGCTCCGACAGCGGCGGCAGGCTCTTGCCCCTGCCGGGCTGCAGGGGAGCCGGAACTGCGTCTCGTGCCGGGGGACGGTTGACTACGTCTCTCCAGCTGTACCCGGCGTTCCACAACCGGCCGTAATCGGACGCCAGGCCGATCCCCCATGGAATCGCGGCGAAGAGAAACCAGGGAGAATCCAGGCCGGTCACCACGTTGAGAAGTAACAGGCCGCCGTTCACCGAGACGAACGAGGCGAGGTGGGAGCGGAACTTCCGCACCACCTTGGGCTCACCGCCTTCGGCGGCTTCCGAATCGGAGCTGCGGGCCGCACGGCGTGACACCGTACCGCGAGGGCGCGGCGGCGCGACCACCACCGGATCGCGGCGACCTTCCCGCGCCGGCAGCGAGGGCCGCTCGGGTGACCCGCTCGGGCGGCTGCGGTAGGGGGCACGCGCGGACGTGCGTCGGTAGGGCACCGAGACGCGGCTCTCGAGCGCCCGGCGCAACGCGTCGGCGGTAGGCCATCGGTCCTCGGGGTTCTTCTCCAGACACCGCATGACGGTGGCCGCCAGGTCCTCGGGGCACTCGGGTCGCAGTTCCTGGACATCCTTTGCCGTCTCGCTGATCTGCTTCATCAGGAGACCGGGCACGGTGGCGGCGTGGAACGGTGGGTCGCCGGTCAGCATCTCATAGGCCACGAGGCCGAGCGAATAGATGTCCGAGCGCGCGTCGATCTCCCGCTCTCCGGCGGCCTGCTCTGGGCTCATGTACGTCGGCGTGCCAATCACGACACCGGTCCCAGTGAGCGTGCCCGCACCACCTTCCGATAACGCCTTGGCGATGCCGAAGTCCGTCACCACCACCCGGCGGCGCGTCCCTTCGAGCAGGATGTTGTCCGGCTTCACGTCACGGTGAATCACCCCCATCGCGTGCGCCATGCCGAGCGCATCGGCGGTTTCTTTGGTGATGCGCCGCACTTCTTCGGGCGGGAGACGCTCGCGGCGTCTCAGCCGGGCGGCAAGTGATTCGCCGTCGACGTAGCCCATGACGAAGTACACGAGCCCGTCCGCCTCGCCCACGGCGTGAATCGGAACGATGTGCGGGTGAGACAGGCGGGCTGCCGTTTCCGCCTCCCGCACAAACCGCGTGCGGATCTCTTCGCGGTAGGCGAGCTCGGGCGGGAGAACCTTGATCGCGACGCGGCGCTTGAGCTTCAGGTCGCGGGCGCTGAACACCACACCCATGCCGCCCCGGCCGAGCTCACCTTCGAGGGCGTAGTTCTCTTTGAGCGCGTTGCCAAGCCGCTCGGCGAGTGCGCTCTTGTGCTGCTCGTCCATGTAGCGACGTGGGGGGTCCGGGCGTAGATTAACGTTGCCCGGAATCGGTGGCAACCACATTCACTCGGCCGGAGGAGCTGTGATGCGCTGGGTAACCGACGACGCGGGGCGCCGGTGGGGCGTCGAGCGAGTCGGGCGGACCTCCGGCATCGTGCCGCCCAAGCACCGCGAAGGCGGGTTCCCCGAGCCCGCAGACATCGTGCGGTTCAGCTGCGAATCCGATCGGGCGGAATCGCCGCGCGAGGTCACCACGCGCGCGGGCCTGCTCGAGCAGCTTACGGATTCCGAGCTTCGTGCCCTCCTCAACATCGCACCCAGAGCGGGATAGTCCTGCGCTTGCTCGCACCCTGCCCTTTTGGCGCGTCGCATCTCGGCGAGGCGGCGTGGGCAGGAGGACACGCCAAACCGTCAGGGAACACGCTCCAGGCACATGGCATGATAGCTGCCCCATGGGCGTGCGGTCCGCTGCATTCTCGCGGCTGTTCCTCCTGGTTGGAGCGCGTGCGTCATGACCGAACCTAGCTCGCCCGCTGGCCGGCGCCTGCGGCTGCCCGTTCTCCCGCTTCGAGAGGTGGTTCTCTTCCCCGGTGTCACCGCTCCGATCGGCGCGGGGCGACCGGCCACGTTGCGCGCGATCGAGACCGCGCTCAAGGGCGAGAACCGCCTGATCTTCGGCGTATCACAGCGTCAGAACACGGATGCCGTCACCGCCGAGGGGCTGTACACCATGGGCACCGTCGCCCGAATCGGGCAGGTGCAGCGCGGACTGGGTGGCGTGCAGTTGCTGCTACACGGAGAGTATCGCGGCGCGGTGTTGCAGTACGCCCAGGCCGAAGGGCACCTCGAGG
>JACQHC010000128.1 GCA_016199245.1 Gemmatimonadota bacterium
ATCTCGCCGACGTCCGGGCGTGGTACGAGGAGCGGGTGCGCGGCGCCGGCCTCGAACACATCGAACCGCTGTGGGGCGAGCCGCCCATCGAGCTGGTATACGAGGTCGTGGAGCGGGGCTACCGCGCGCTCATCGTGGGAGTGGACATCCACCGCGGAGCAGCGGCGTTTCTTGGCCGGGAGTTGGATGCGGACATGCTCACCGCGCTGTCCATCGCGGAAGGACTCGACCCGACCGGCGAGCGGGGGGAGTATCACACGTTCGTGCACGACGGCCCCGCCTTCGCGTCACCCATCCCCATCCACACGGGACAGGTGTGGGAAGTGAACGGACACCGCTTGCTGGATCTCCTGCCGCGGATGTGAACCCGTTGCATGTATTGCAATACATGTTTACATTTATCGCTATAGAGTTATCCGAGGTCCAGCCATGAAACGCGTCCCGCTTCAGGTCTATCTTGATCCGCGCGACCAGGCGCAGCTTGAGCGCCTCGCCGCCGGGTTGGGGCTCTCCAAGGCCGAGACCGTTCGCGTGGCGATTCGCCGGTGGGCAATCGAGGCCACGGGGGGAGAGGATCCCGTACTCGATCTCATCGGCACCATCGACGCACCGCAGCTGCCGGCGGACCTCTCCACGCGGCACGACGAGTATGCCGTGGCGGGATACCCGCGCCGGCAGGTCGCGGAGCGACGCCCGTCGCGGCGCAAGCCGGGGTGACGGGGCAACCCGTCCTGGTGGATACGGGCGCCTGGCTGGCGGCATTTCATCGCCGCGACCAGTACCACGCGCCCGCCGCGGCCGAGCTCCGGCGGCTGCGCACCGCGCGGGCGCGACTGGTCGTGACCAACCTGATCCTTGCCGAGCTGCATCTGCATCTGGTCTACGGCCTGGGACCGCGGCGCGCCGCGGACCACCTGGAGACCTTGAAATCAGATCCGTTGATCGACGAGGTCTTCGCCGATCAGGACTTGCAAGACGCCGCGCTCGCCGACTGGCTTCGTCACTTCGATGATCACGCGTTTTCCTTTACGGACGCCGTCAGCTTCGCCCTCATGCGCGCCCGGCGCGTTCCCACCGCCTTCACGTTCGACCGCCACTTCACGATCGCCGGTTTCCGGACGGTGCCGACGAGCCCCAGATGAGCGCCGCGCCGGCCAAGTGGCGCACGCTCGCCTTGCTGGCCGCGGCCCAGCTGCTCGCCATGGGGCTCTGGTTCTCGGCCAGCGCCGTGGCGCCCGCGCTCACCACGCACTGGGGACTCTCGGGGGCCCAGGCCGCGTGGCTCACGATGGCCGTGCAGCTCGGTTTCGTAGCCGGCGCATTGCTCTCCGCGCTGCTCAACCTGCCAGATCTCGTGGCGCCGCGCCGCGTGATCGCACTTGGCGCCTGGATCGGGGCCGCCGTGAACGCGCTCGTTCCCCTGCTGGACGTGTCGTTCGCCGTCGCCGTGGCCGCGCGGTTCGTGACGGGCATGGCGCTGGCGGCGGTGTACCCGCCCGGCATGAAGATCATCGCTACGTGGACTCGAGAAGATCGCGGGCTCGCGATCGGGATCCTGGTGGGCGCGCTCACGGTGGGCTCGGCCTCGCCCCATTTCTTCCGCGCGCTCGGCGGCATTGCGGCGTGGCAGCCCGTGATGTACGTGGCGTCCGCGCTGGCGGCGCTGGGCGGCGCGCTGGCCTGGCGCTATGGCGAGCTGGGGCCGTATCGCGCGCCCACGCCGCGGTTCGAGTGGCGCTACATGGCCCATGCCGTCGCCGACCGCCCGTTGCGCCGCGCCAACGGCGGCTACCTGGGCCATATGTGGGAACTCTACGCCATGTGGACCTGGATTCCGCTGTTTCTCGCGTACGCGTACGGCGCGGCCGGCGTGGCGGGCGCCGAGGTTAAAGCATCGTTCGCAGCGTTCGGCGCGATCGCCGGCGGCGGCGTGGGGTGCGTCGCCGCCGGGTGGCTGGCGGATCGCTGGGGCCGCACGCGAACGACCATCGCCAGCATGGTGACGAGCGGGGCCTGCGCCCTGCTGATCGGACTACTGATCCCGTTGGGGCCGTGGGTCGTGACCGCGGTCGCACTGGTCTGGGGATTCACCATCGTGGCGGATTCGGCCCAATTCAGCGCCAGCATCAGCGAGCTCGCCGATCCGCGCTACGTCGGCACGCAGCTCACCACGCAGACGTCCCTGGGCTTTCTGCTCACCATCGCATCCATCCAGCTGGTGCCGCTGCTCGTGGACCTGGTGGGCTGGCGCTGGACGTTCGCGTTCCTCGCGCCGGGCCCGGCGTTGGGATCGGTGTCGATGTGGCTGCTCAAGAGGTCCGCCGATGCGGCGCGATTGGCCGGCGGGAGAGGGTAGGATCTGGCGGGGTCGACGGCGTTCCACCGTCGACCCCTAGTGGCCGCGTCACCGCACCGCGTAAACGGTGACGTTCCCCTCCTTGTCAAACAGCAGGACGTTGTACCGGTCCTTCCGCGCCCCTTCCATCCCGGGCGCGCCCTGCGGCATCCCGGGCACGGACATTCCGGCGACCTCGGGCTGCTCAGTGAGAAGCCGCTTGATGAGATCGGCGGGCACGTGGCCTTCCACCACGTAGCCGTTCACCACGCCCGTGTGACAGGACTCGACCGCGCTGCCCACACCGTAGCGGCGCTTCACGGGCGCCATGTCTTCGACGTCGTGCGTGGTGACCTTGAACCCCTGCTCTTGTAGGTAGCCTACCCACTTGGCGCAGCACCCTCAGGTGGGGCTCTTGTAGACCACCATCTCAATCTGCTTCTGCTGCGCCGGCACGAACCCGGCGGCGCCGGCCAGAGCTACCCCGGCGGCGGCAAGCGTGATCAGGCGAACCATGATTCCTCGCCGTTGAACGGTGACGGGACGCGTTGACAGGTCAGTCAAGCTACACGGCGCCGGCGGCGCTGGCAACGAATCCCGCGCGCACGGCGTGGATGTAATCGGTGTACGCCGGCTCGCCGCCCGCCGCCCGCACCGTGCTCGCGATTTGCCCGCGGTGGTACGCCGAGTGCAGGAGCACATGGAGCAGAACGTCGCCGACATTGCTCGACCACGACTCGCCTTTCGTGTTGACGTAGTCGCGCGGCTCGGTGAGAGGGACTTCGTCCAGAGTGCCGAGGATCGCGCGCCACTCGCGGGCGACGTCTTCGGCAATCTCCCCGCATTCCTGGAGCGCAAGCGCGGGCCAGACCGGCATGCGCTGTGGGCGGCGGACGAGTCGGTCGATCCACAGGCGATCCGCCGCGACGATGTGGGCCATCAGCGCGACCGCGCGCTCAGGCGCGGGTCCGGCCCCGAGCCCCCGCACAACCTCGCGGTTTGCCCATGCGTCGTAGTCGAATAGTAGGCGCAGATGACGGAGAATAGGCAGATTGTGCACGTCGGACACATTGACCTCGCCAATGAAGGTTGGGGTTGCTCCGGACAGTGACTGCTGATTACCCCTTACCTGTCACCCCTCACGCCTTACCGTCCCGGGTGGCGCTTCCTCGCGCGCCCATGCAACATTCTGCCCCGTGAACGTCCGGTCCGCCACCTCGCGCTCGATGTGTGTCGTCGGAACACTCACGCTCGGGTTTGCGGGTGCCCTGGTGGCACAGGACCATCCCGCAGTCCCCAGATTCGAGATCGCCGAATCCCCCCTGACGCTCCGCGGCGACGCGCGTCCCCACCAATACCTCGGCGCCATCGGGCGCCGTGCCGCGTGGCTCGGCACGGAAACGGGGCCCGCCGAGTTGTGGGTCCACCCCTACAAGCTGGCCGACGATTTCCAGCTCACGTTCCGCATTCCGGATTACGTCGACCCCGTGCGCGGCGTGGACGTGGCCCGCCGGGTCGAGATCCGGCCGGCCCTCACCACGATCACCTACTCGCACGCCACGTTCACCGTGCGGCAGCACATCCTGGCGCCGCTGGACGAGGCCGGACTGTTGGTCCTGCTCGACGTCCGAACGCTCCGGCCGCTCGAAATCGGCGTGAGCTTCCGGATGGTGTTCCAGTACGCCTGGCCGGGCGCGTTCGGCGGTCAATACACGTTCTGGGACGCTGACACGCGGGCGTTCATTCTCTCGGAGAGTCGCCGCCAGCAGAACGCGATCATCGGGTCGCCCTGGGCAACGGCGGCATCGGACCATCCGGCGCACGCCCTGCCAGACGCGCCCAACACGTTTGTCATCGCGGTGGACACGGCACGGGCGCGATCCGAGTTCATCCCTATTGCGATCGCGGCCGGCACTGGACCGCGGGACAGCGTGCTCGCGATCTACCACCAATTGCTCGCGGGCGCGGAGAGCCTCTACCGCGCACGGGAATATCACGCACGCCGACTACTGGATGGTTCGGTGGCGATCGATACGCCCGACGACAGCCTCGACCTCGCGCTCGCGTGGTCCACGCTGGCGTTGGACGAGCAAATGGTCTGCAACCCGGACCTCGGCTGCGGCTTGGTGGCCGGCTGGGGACGCTCCGGCAAGAGCACGCGACCGGGATTCGGATGGTTCTTCGGCGGCGACGCGGCGGTCAACTCGCTGGCCATGGACGCGGTCGGGCTGTGGTCGCCGGTGGCGGAAGGCCTGCGGTTCCTCGCCCGGTACCAACGTGCCGACGGCAAGATCCCTCACGAGATCTCGCAGGCCGCCGCGCGGATTCCCTGGTTCACCGACTTCCCGTATGCGTACTACCACGCCGACACGACGCCCTACTGGATCCTGGCGGTGTGGCGCTACTGGCGCGCGAGCGGAGACGAGGCCCTGCTCCGGGACCTCTGGCCCGCGGTCAAGAAGGGATACGCGTGGTGCAAGACAACGGAAACCGACGGGGACGGCATCATCGAGAACACCACTGGGGGGCTCGGAGCGATCGAAGTCGGGGCGATCGGGGAGGGTATCCACCAGGACATCTACCTCGCGTCCGTCTGGATCGAGGCGCTCGCCGCCGTGCGCGACATGGCCGGCACACTGCGCGAACGCGCGCTGGCCGACGAGACCGCCCGCCTGCGCGAGACCGCGCTCGCCACGCTGAACCGCAGGTACTGGCGCGAAGCCGAGGGGCATCACGCCTTCGGGATCCTCCGCTCGGGCGAGACCAACAACACCCTGACCGTCTGGCCCGCCACCGCCGCGGCGTTCGGCGCGCTCGAACCGGAGCGCGCGCGGCGCACGCTGGCACGGCTCGCCTCGGACGTCATCTCCGCCGATTGGGGCGCCCGGATGCTCTCGACCGCCAGCCCGCTCTACGACCCGATGCACTACAACATGGGCGCGGTCTGGCCATTCGTTACCGGATTCGTGATCTGGGGCCAGTACAACTACGATCGCCCCTGGGCGGGGTTCCCGCTGCTCGACGCGTTGAAGCGACTCACCTTCCACTGGGCGCCGGGACGGCATCCCGAGCTGCTGTCGGGACGGTTCTATCGTCCGCTTGATACGGCCGTGCCGCATCAGTTCTTCGCCACGTCCATGCTCGTTTCACCGCTGATGTACGGGCTGCTGGGCTGGGAACCGGACGCGCCGCGCCGTCGAGCCGTCCTCGCTCCGCAGCTGCCGCCGAACTGGCCACGCGCCGGGGTGGATCGGTTGCGGGTCGGCGGCGCCAGTGTCTCCGCCGCGGTCGAACAATCTGCGGGCCGGCAGGTGATTCGCCTGTCTGCCAACGGCGGACCCGTAGACGTCATCGTCACGCCCGTGCTGCCGCCCGGAGCGGGGGCGTCGCGCGTGACGCTCGACGGCGCCGCGCGCGAGGTAACGCCGCAGCCCGGACTCCGTCCGGACCGGCCCGGATTCGTAGTGAGCGTGGACCGGGCAGTCCGCACCGTGGAAATCACCTGGCGGGGCGGCCTCACGGTAGCGCCGCCGATCGTGGCGCTGACGCCCGGCCAGGAGAGCGAGGGGCTCCGCGTGCTGGATTTCCAGTCAGCGGGCGAGACGTGGTCACTCGATCTCGAGGGCGCCGCGGGCAGAACGTATGAGGTGACGTTGCATGGCGTGCCAGTCCGCCCGAACCTCGCAGGCGAGGTTACCGTGGTGCGACGCGAAGCGGCGCAAACCACGCTCGCGGTGCGCTTCCCCTCCGGCAGCGGGCGGCGGGCGCTGACCGTCACGCTCACGCCCGATGGACGAGAGGGGTCCCGGTGACGCTCGAGCTTCCCGACCTGTTGCGCCGCGCGCGCGGCGACGAGCCCGCCGACCTGCTGCTCAAGAACGCGCAGGTCGTCAACGTGTTCGCCGGTGAGGTCCATGCGGCCGACGTCGCGATCGCCGGCTCCACGATCGTCGGCGTGGGCAGCGGGTGGGAGGCGCGGCAGGTCGTCGACCTCGAAGGCCGGCACGTCGCGCCCGGGTTCATCGATGCCCACGTTCACATCGAAAGCGCGATGGTGCCGCCACGCGAGTTCGCCCGAGCCGTCGTGCCGCGGGGCGTCACGACCGCGGTGACCGACCCGCACGAGATCGCCAACGTCTCTGGGCTCACCGGTATCCGTTTCATGCTGGCCAACGCGCGCGGCGCGCCGTTCACCATGTTCGTGAACGCGTCTTCCTGCGTGCCCGCCACGCACATGGAGACGTCAGGGGCGGCACTCACGGCCGCCGACCTCGCGAGCCTCCGCGAGGAGCCGGAGGTGCTCGGGCTCGCCGAGGTGATGAACTTCCCGGGCGTGGTGTTCGGCGACCCAGATGTCTTGGCCAAGCTCGCAGTCTTCCGGGACCGCGTGATAGACGGGCATTGCCCCGGCCTGTCGGGCCGCCAGCTCAACGCGTACGCGGCGACGGGCATCAGCTCCGACCACGAGTGCACCACGGTAGAGGAGGCGCGCGAGAAGCTCCGCCTGGGCATGACCATCTTCCTGCGTGAGGCGACCAACGCGCACAACCTGCAGACGTTGCTCCCGCTCGTCACGCGGGACAACGAACGCCGGTTCTGCTTCTGCACCGACGACCGCGTCCCCGCGGACCTGCTGACCGAGGGATCCATCGACCATCTGGTGCGCCTGGCCATCGCCGCGGGGCTCTCGCCGGTGACGGCGATCCGGATGGCCACGCTGAACGTCGCCGAGCACTTTCGCCTGCGCGACCGCGGAGCCGTGGCGCCGGGCCGGCGGGCGGACCTCATCGTGTTCGACGACCTCGCGTGTCCCCAGCCGGACCTCGTGTACGTGAGTGGCCAACTCGTCGCGAGCGGAGGTCGCCTGCTCGACGGCACTACTGCCCCTCATGCCGCTCATGCCGCTGTTTCCAACACCGTCCACGTCGACTGGTCCCGCGTAGACCTGCGCATTCCCGCCGCAGGAAAGCGCGTGCGGGTGGTCGGCGCGATTCCCGATCAGATCGTGACCGGGCACGAGATCATGGACGCCAAGGTGGAGAGCGGCGAAGCTGTGGCGGATCCGGCACGAGACCTGTTGAAGATGGCCGTGATCGAGCGACACGGCCGGCGTGGCAGCGTGGGCCGCGGATTCGTCAAAGGGGTCGGCCTCTCGCGCGGCGCCATCGCCGGCACGGTGGCGCACGACCATCACAATCTCGTCGTGATCGGCGCCGACGACGTATCGATGCTGACCGCCGCGCGGGCGGTCGCCGCGGCGGGCGGGGGACAGGCCGTCGCCGAAGCAGACCAGGTGCGGGCGCTGCTTCCGCTCCCGATCGCGGGGCTGATGTCGGACCTTCCCATCGAAACCGTGCGGGATCGCATGGCGGACCTGATCGGCGCCGCGCGCGCCCTCGGCAGCCGGTTGCACGATCCGTTCATGGCGATGAGCTTTCTCGCGCTGGAAGTGATCCCGAAACTCAAGCTGACCGACATCGGCCTGGTGGACGTCGAGCGCTTCGCCCCGGTTCCCCTGTTCATCGAGGACTAACCACCTGTCATGACGACCCAGCCCAAGACCCTGATCTCCGAACAGGCGATCGCCGAGAAGGTGGCCGGGCTCGGCGCTCAGATTTCCCGCGACTACGCCGGCGTGGACAGCCTCATGCTGGTGGGTGTGCTCAAGGGCTCGTTCATCTTCCTGGCGGACCTTTCGCGCCGGCTCACGATTCCCCACACCGTCGATTTCATCGCGCTCTCGAGCTACGGCAACGCCACGACGCGGGCCACCGGTGAGGTGCGGCTGATGATGGACCTCCGCACCACGATCGCGGGCAAGCACGTGTTGATCGTCGAGGACATCGTGGACACGGGCCACACGCTCGACTACTTGATGCGGCTGCTCGGCGCCCGGGAACCGGCCTCGCTCAAGGCGTGTGCCCTGGTGCGCAAGCCGGATCGGCGTGAAGTGGACGTCGAGCTGTCGTACATCGGCTTCGATATTCCCAACAAGTGGGTGGTGGGCTACGGGCTCGATTTCGCGGACAAGTTCCGCACGCTGCCCTACATCGGCTATGTGGACGACGCCCGCGCGAGCTGAGGCGAGCAGGGGTCCAATCGCCAGCTGTCCGGCGACGGTAGGAATGCGGAACCCCGCCCACCGGGCGGGGTTCGTCGTTAGGGACTAGCGTGCGCCACGACGCCCCATCCGCGAGCCTGCTTTCCCGCCACCCATGGCTGCTCGACGCGAGTGCGTGGACCGTGGAAAGCGGGCCCGGAGAACCCGCGTCGCCCGATGAGGCCGGCGTGTGGATCATCGGGAACGGCTGGGTGTTCGCGCACGCGGGCCTCAGGAGACCGTACAACCGGCTCTCCGGTCTCACGGGGCCGACGTACCAGGCGGGCGCGGAACACCCTCAGGGAACGTTCAGCGATTGCTGGCTCGAGTTGCGCAGCGGGCGTGGGCCGGTGGAGAGCAAGCAGGGCGTCATTGGGAGGCCGCGAGAATCCGGCGTGCTGGTGACGGCTGAGGGCGGCCGTGGCGCGGGCGCGGCCGTGGTGACGGTGGATTTCGCCCCGCCGGACGATCCCGTGCTGATCCGCATCGTCGAGGTGTGGGGCGGGACGCGGCTGGGCAGCGACGCGGCACTGCTGGTGCATCTGCCACGGGGCGTGCCCCACGACGAACGCCGGCGGTCCCTGCGCCAGATCGGTGACGCTGGGCGCGTGCTCATCCTCACGGCGCTCGCGCCGGGCCGGTGGGCCGAACCGGGGCACCTGGAGATCCGCCTCGACCAGGTCGCCGCCGAGGGTGGGGTCTGGTGCCTGCCCCTGGTGCTGGCGTTCGGGACCGATGACGCGGACGCCGTGACCTGGCTGCGCCAGCCATTCGACGTGATCGACCTGCTCGATCAGACGCGATCGTACTACCGCATCTGGCTCCATCACACCCGGGCGACGGAACTCTGGCCACAGAATCTGCCGGGCTCCACGACCACGACGCGCTCGATCGCGGACCTGATCGAGGGAACGAAGCTCAATCTCAAGATGCACGTCGCGCAGCCGGGCGGCGCCGTGTGCTCCATGGTGCCCCCGGACGAGGGGCGTGCCAGGGATTCGACGGGACCCGTCCGTGCCTTCCTTGCCATGGGCGCGCGTGACGAAGCGCTCGACGTGCTCGAGTATTACTATCGCGCCGCGATCATCCTGGGCCGCATTCCAACCTCCGCCCCGGTGGACCTGGACGTCACGGGCGTGGGCGAGCGCACGGACTGGGATGCGGTCCAGGTACCCGACGGCAGCGGGCCCGCGCACATCGTGCTCCAGCACCGCTGGTGGCTCGAGGCCGGCGGCGATCCTGACGTCGTGCGGCGCCATTGGCCGTACCTCATGCGCTGTCTCTCCGGACCGCGAGCGACCGCCGAAGACTTGCTGCCGTTCGACGGCGACGAGCCGTATCTCCACGGCGGGTTGTACGACGTATTTCCGGAGCGGTGTGGCTGGCCCAACGATCTCATCGCGGACCACGGAAGCCTGGGGTACGCCGCATGGTCACTCGACGCGATGGTCGTGCGCGCAGCGGCGCACGACGCCCTGGCGTGGATGGGGCAGCAGACCGGCTGCGCCGAGGACGCGCATCGCCATGCCGCGGAAGCCGCCCGCCTTCGGGAGGTGATTGAGTCGCGGTTCTGGCTGCGGGAGCGGGGCCATTACGCTCCCGCGTTGTATCCCTTGAGCGGCGCGCCGCACGATGTCCCGTTCGCGCCGATCAACCTGGCGCCACTCTGGCTGGGCGCTCACGGGGCCGGTCATCCACACGCGCGTGCCAACCTCGACGCGGTGGTGGACTTGATCGGCTTCACCGGAATCACGCCGAACTGCGACTACACAGTCGGCGCCGCGCCGGCGTACCTGTTGTGGGCTCTGTTGGAGGCGGCCTCGGATCTGGCGCCGCTGGCGCTGGCGAATCTTGCCGCGTTTGCGTCGCCCGGCGGCGAGTGGGCGCACGTGTACGGACCAGGAGGCGCGCCGGACACGAACGCGGTCTTTGGCTTCCCGCGCCGGGCGGGCCCGATGGAAAGCGGTACGTGTCTGGAGGCGCTGCTCAAGTACTTCACGGTGCGACGGGCCTCGCAGGAGCCAGGCGAGGATTTCCGCGGGGTGACGCGGCGCAGCGGAACGTTCGGGCCGGGGCCCACGCGCGCATCCAGCGCTTCCGTGGACCCACCACCGGGTGATCGACGAGTGGTCCTCGTGACGGCAGATGGCGCCGAAATCGCCGCAGCCGGCACTCTGCCAGGGGTGCGGGCCGGCGAATCGTTCCTGATTATCGAGCCCGGGCGGCCGTTCCGGACCGACTTCCTGGCGAAGCTCCTGTTCCACCCGTCAGGCACCCGCGCGGCCGACGTGCTCATCCTCGGCGCCAGTGCGCTCGCCGGCGATCGACGCTCCATGAAGCCGGTGACGTTCTGGCGCAGCGCGGAGGTCGTGGGCGCGCTGGAACGATTCACCGCGGCGGGAGGGCACGTGCTGCGGCCGCCATCATGGAATCGCGCGTCGCCCTGAACTCCGTCCCGGGCTTCCAGTTCGGGAGCGTCGTCTCGTTCGCGACCTGATGACCGACACGAAACAGCAACTGCAGGTCGTCAATGGCGCCGCGCAGGTCCCACGTCGGGTCGTACTCGTCGGACGGCTTGTGGTAGCGCTCGGCCGTGTACTTGTCGCGCTGCTCGCGCGCGTACGTCTCGCCGCGCTCAACGTGGTCCACGCCGGCGTCCGTGTACAGCGCCGGCACGCCCGCCTTCGCGAAGTTGAAATGGTCCGAGCGGTAGTAGAACCCCTTCTCCGGTTCCGCGTCCGGCTTGAGCACACGGCTCTGCGTGAGCGCGGCCTCCGCGAGATAATCGTCCAGCTCGGAGTTACCGTATCCGATCACGGTGATGTCTCGCATCGGCCCGATGTGATTCAGGCCGTCCATGTTGATCACCGCGGCCGTCCGGTTGTGCGGATAGACGGGATTCTGCGCGTAATGCGCCGACCCGATGAGGCCCTGCTCTTCCGCGGTGACCGCGAGGAACACGATCGAGCGCTGCGGCGGCCGCTCGAGCGACGCAAACGCTTGCGCCAGCGCGAGCAGCCCCGCCGTGCCGCTCGCGTTGTCCAGCGCTCCGTTGTAGATGTCGTCGCCTTGGAGCGACGTGTCGCGGCCCAGGTGGTCCCAGTGGGCCATGTAGATCACGTATTCGTCCGGCCGGGCGGCGCCGGGCAGTAACGCGATCACGTTGTTGGACGTTGACGAGCGAATCCGGTTCCGGACGGTGACCAACGCCCGGAGGCCGAGCGACAGCGGCTTGAAGCCGCGCTGCATGGCGAGCGCCTTGAGCGAATCGTAGTCCCGGCCTGCCTGGGTGAAGAGGCTGCGCGCGGCCTCGACGGTGAGCCATCCTTCGACGGCCGCGCGCGACATGTTGCTGTCTTTCGCCACCAGGCCGAACTGCTCGCCGCCCCAACTACCGGTCACGACCTCCCACGGGTACGCCGCGGGTTCCGTTTCGTGCACGATGAGCACGCCGGCGGCGCCCTGCCGGGCGGCCTCCTCGAACTTGTAGGTCCATCGCCCGTAGTACGTCATGGTCCTGCCGTGAAACAGCGCGGTATCGCCGGTAGCGAAGCCAGGATCGTTCACCAGCACCACGACCGTCTTTCCGCGGGCGTCCAGCCCGGCATAGTCGTTCCAGCCGTACTCGGGAGCGACGACGCCGTAGCCGGCGAACACGACCTCAGAGTTGTCGAGCTGCGACTGCTGAACCACGCGTCGCGTGAATCCGATGAAGTCGTCGCCGTAGCGGAAAGTGCGAGTGCCGCTTTGCCCGCTCACCGAGAGCACCATGTTGCGGTCGGCCGTCATGGCCACGAGCGGGGCTTCCTGGAACCACCCACCTACATTCCCCGGCCGGAGCCCCAGCTTTGCGAACTCCCCCCGGAGGTACGCGATGGTCTTCGCTTCTCCCGGCGACGAGGGCCCGCGTCCCTCGAGACTGTCGGACGCGAGCACCTGGATATGGGTTACCAGGCCCCCGGTGGTCATCGTCTCCAGCGCCGCCTCCACGCTTCGGCCACCGGCATCGCACGCAATCAGCAGCGCCGACACCAAGGCGGACGCCATGGCGCGGCTGAGTCTAGTCGTTCGCATATTGTCGGATCCCTTCACCCTCGTCGCCTGTCATCGCCTATCATCGCTTATCATCGCCTGTCTTCACCAATCATCGCCCCTGGTCAGAGCGCGCCGAGCAGTTCCGTGGCGCGACGAACGCGGGCAGTCATTCGTTCAACGCCAGCCGCCACGATCGCCGCCTGCGCCCGCGCCTCCTCGGGGCGGTCCAGCTCGATGGCTTCCCGGACGCCCGGCATGGTCTTCACCCCGTAGCCCGTGTAGTAGCCCGGCGCGTAGATCGTGTGCCGGAACCACGACCGAATCGGCAGGCCTTCTGGCGCCGCGAGATCGCGCTCCGTCAGGTAAATCTCCCGGTTGATCGCCTCAAGTTGTCGCCGCTTGCCGGCGAGCCCGCGGGTGCCCAGGGCCATCACGCGCTCGTACGCTGCGTCGAACGCCCGGCCGGCTTCGGCGAGGCCGTCCACCGCGCGCCGCACGGCGGTAAGATCGGTCCGGTTCGGTCCGAGCTTCTTCGCGGCCAAGCTGTCCAGCTCGCTCACGTACGTACCGTATGTCTTCGCTGCATCTACAAACGACCACGGGAGCACCGGCGCATCAGCCAGGCGGGCGAGCGCTACGCCTACGGCGCCAGCCTGGGCCTTCCCGTAGTGAAAGCCGGGGTCCAGGAACCGCACGAAGAAATCGTACGTGTCGTAGATCGAGTGGTAGATGCCGGTCTCCTGTCCGCCGCCGTAGCCCATGTTGAGCGAGGCCACCGTCAGGTGATCGAGAAACACGGTGTAGTCGGACCCCGAGCCCAGCGCATCGATGTAGTACCCGCGCTCCCGAATCCGGGTGGAGTCCTGCACGGTCTTCGCCTGGCTGAAGGCGCGTGCCGCCAGCGCTTCGAGGGCGCCCTGGCCGCTCTTGGGATCGTTCGCGTCTCGCGTCACCTGCTCCGCGAACGTGCGGAGCGCGTGCGACCCTTGCGTGCCGAGCCAGCCCCAGCCGTACGAGTCGGTATTGAGGTACAGCACGGCCTTCTCACGCAGCTCATCCGCGTGGTGCTCGCCCCACTCCGTGGAGCCGAGCAGGCCCCATTCCTCTCCATCCCACAGCGCGAACACCAGCGTGCGCTGGGGGCGCCAACCGGTCTTCGCCAGCTCGGCGAACGACCGCGCCATCTCCATCAGGGCCACCGCGCTCGACGTGGGATCCTGGGCGCCGTTCACCCAGGCGTCGTGATGACTGCCCTGGAGGATCCACTGGTCGGGGTACGTGGCCCCGGGGATCTTCGCGATCACGTTGTACAGCGGGCGGAGTTGCCAGTCGAACTGGAGGTGGACGCGGACGCGGGCGGGGCCGGGCCCCACGTGATAGGTGATCGGCAGCGCGCCCTTCCAGTCGTCATTGGGGGCCACGGGCCCACCGAGGGCGCGGAGGAGGGGCAACGCGTCTCCGTACGAAATCGGCAGTACGGGGATCGTGACGAGCGTCTTCGCATCGCGCCGGTCGAGCTTGCGGCCGCCTTTCACCCCGCCCCATCCCGGTGTGAGTGGATCACCGGGGTAGGTGGGCATGTCCATGACGCTGCCGCGCTGCGCGCCCAGCTCCGGCCGCATAGGTCCCCTGGGGTACACGTCGCCCACGTAATAGCCGTCGTCCTCGGGATCGGAGTAGATGAGGCAGGCGATGGCGCCGTGCTCGGCGGCGACCTTGGGCTTGATGCCGCGCCAGCTCCGGCCGTACTTGGCGATCACGATCTTGCCGCGCACGTCCACGCCCAGCCTGGCGAGTTGCTCGTAGTCCTCGGGGACGCCGTAGTTGATGTAGACCAGCTCCCCGGTGACGTCGCCGTCGGCGGAGTAGGCGTTGTAGGTGGGGAGCTGGCCGCGATCGCCGGAGTCCTTGTCTTCAGGGATTGCGGGTTCGGTCAAGCGGGCGACGTAGCGCTCGGGCGCGAGCAGCTCGACGTGCCGGGTCACGGGAATCGGCATGAGCGCTTCGAACTCCTCGATCTCTGCGGCGAGGCCCCATTCTTTGAACCTGGCGAGCGCGTACTCCGCGACGGCCTTAGAGCCGGGCGAGCTTGCGTGGTGCGGTTCCTCGGTCGTGGCGAGGAGGTATTGTCGCAGGCGGACAGTGTCCGGCGTGTTCCTCAGGATCGCTTCGATTCGGGCGCGATCGGGGAGGGCGTCGGCGGGGAACCCTCGAATTGGGGCCTGGGCTGCAAGCGCCGCGGGCACCGTCAGGAGACCCAGCAGCACCGATACGTGCCGACTACGGTACCGTTCGACCACCGTGATCCTCTAGACTTTGGGGGGTCGGGTAAGTAATCCCACTCGAGGATCGAAATCAACCGCCGCGTACGGCGACCCCCGCGGGGAATGGGGCGCGGGGTGCATCGAGAAAGCAGCTTTTGCGACGCCATTGGGCTCGCCAGAAGGTAGGTCGCGTGAGGGGAAACGATTCCGAGATTCGCCGTCGCATCCAGCGATGGCATCGCACCGGGGATATGGGAGCGCTGTGGCCGGAGTTCTCCGTCGCCGAACTGCTCGCGGGCCACGGCGCGGTCTGTGCGACGACGCGAGCGATGCTGCGAGAGCCGAGTGCCACGGCGACGCTCGAGGCGACCAGTGAGCGCGAGTCGGCCGCGCTCGGCATCGCCGCTTTTGAGTCGGGCATGGGGCCGCTGCTCGGGTGGTGGGTCGAGCGTGGCCTCGTGACCGCCTCCACCGGCGCGCGCCAGGTGCTGGCCGTCCACCTGGAGCACGGCAGACGCAGGATCGCCGCCATTCGGCAGGCGCTGACGGCGATTCTCCAAGCGCTGCATTCGGAGGGCGTCATTCCGGTGTTATTGAAAGGCCTGCACGTGGGCAGCGAGTATTTCCCCGAGCCTGGCACGTGCCCTGCGGGCGACATTGACCTGCTCGTACACCCATCGGAGCGCGACGCGGCAGCCGCCGGCCTGCGGCGGGCCGGCCTGCGGGAATCGCGGCGAACGGTGTACGGGGCGCGGTCAGAGTGGGTTCCCGATGGTCGGGCGCAGGTGGTGCATTCCCTGGAGTTCGACCACGCGGACAATCCCTTCGCGGTGGATCTGCACACGGGACTCGAGCGCTGGTATTTCCGCGGCGTTCGCGCCGGATTTGGTGAATCGGCGTTCGCGCACACGACGCCGATCGTCGTGGACGGCAGCACGGTTCGGGCATTGGACCAGCCGCTCCTTACGGCATTCCTGGCGTTGCACACGAGCTCCGAGCTGGCACGCATGCGCCTCGTGCGGCTGGTTGAGCTGACCGTCGTGATACAGCGTGACCGCCGGAGCGGGGTGCTCGACTGGACCGCGCTGGGGGGGCTGCTGCACAGGACGGGGACGGCGCGATTCGTCTTTCCCGCGCTCGCGCTGGTTGAACGGTTGTGTCCCGGGACGGTCGAGAATACGCTCATCGCGCGGAGCCAACCGTATCTCACCAATCGTATGCTGCGCGTCATCGAGGCGGTTGCCGCGGCGGACATGGCTCCGCTGAGGTATCGGTCGCTCGAGGAACGACTGGTGTGGGCTCGGGGAGCGCGCGAGCTGTTGCTGAACCTATCGGAGCTCGTGTGGCCGACCGATGACGGCTTGCCCGTCAGCGTGGGTCGCCTGCAGTGGAGGCGCGTTCGTGCGCTGGTGCGAGGCAGGGTGGGGTTGCGGGCGCGGTAGGGCGGCCGCGCACGGGCCATGCGGACGCGGCCCCACGGTGCGCGCGCGACCAACCCCGAGGCGCGACACCCTTGCGAGCGGGCCGGCTGACGACAACTGTTTCATCCGTGACCGACCCGACAGTCTCCGTCATTATCCCCACGTACAACCGTGTCGCCCTGCTGCGCGAGGCGATCGACTCGGTGCGCCGGCAGACCTTCCGCTCCTGGGAACTCATCGTCATTGACGACGGCTCGACGGACAACACTGGAGCGTTCCTAGCGGAGCTCGCCGAACCCCAACTCCGCGTTCTTCGCACGGAGCACTCAGGTAATCCCGCGCGGGTGCGCAACGTTGGTCTGGCTGAGGCGCGCGGCCAATACGTGGCTTTCTTGGACGACGACGACTTGTGGCAACCAGAGAAGCTCGAGGTCCAGATGGGGTTGCTCAGAACCGGCGGCTGCCGTTGGAGCTACACGGGGTTCGTCCGTGTGAATGCCCTGGGCGAGCGGTTCTGGCAGACCACACCAGACCGCATCTACTGCGGAAGCATTTTGGAGAAGTTACTAGGAGTCCAGGCAGCTATAGCGCTCCCCACGGTCGTCGCCGAGCGGCGCCTCATAGACAACGTTGGACGGTTTGACGAGAACATGAGAACCCGAGAGGACTACGCCCTGTGGCTTGAACTCGCGGAGCGAGGGGACGTCGTAGCAACGCCGCAGCAGCTCACGATCGTGCGCGATCACGCCGGGAGGCTCTTCCGCCCGGAGGGGTGCCGCGTGAGCGTCGCGTTATACCGGAAGTGATTCGCTCGGCTGGCGCGCCCGGAGCTTCGTCGAGTCTGCCGCCAGCGAATTGCCGAATCGTATCTCGCCGATGCCCGGTATCGAGTGACCGTGGGCCATTGGCGGCGTGCGCTCTCGGCGACACTGGGTGCGTTACGGTGGGATCCGCCCTACACCTCGGCCCGACTTATCCGCGCGATGCAGCGGCGGACACCTCCGTGGCGCGGCCGCCGGTAGGCTTCGTGACCGACTCGTTGATCTCTGTCATCCTACCGACCTATAATCGTTCGCCTCTCTTGCGGCAGGCAGTGGAGTCGGTGCGGGAACAGACGTACCGGCAGTGGGAGCTCCCCGTCATCGATGATGGTTCGGCCGACGATACCGCCGGGCAGTTGGTGGGGGAGCCGCGGATTGGGGATTGGGCCAGGGCGGGTGACGCCAAGCTCACGGCCGCCATCAGCGTGGCGACGGTCTCGAGTCTGCCGACTCTCATGGCAATCACCTCGTGTATTTCTGAGCCAAGTACTCCCGCCCGCTTCCCGTAACCCGGAGGATGCTGCATCAATGGAGCGAGCGCCCACGCAGGGTACCGCCTCGCCGCTGATCTCGCAAAGGGGCATACTTCCCGCCATGCCTGTTGCGCCACGGCCAAACTTTTTCATCGTAGGTGCACCTCGGTGCGGCACGACGTCGATGCACTATTACCTGAGCCAGCATCCCGCTGTCTACATGCCGCCGGTCAAAGAGTTACACTTTTTCGGTAGAGACCTGGATCCGGAGCTCGTCTACCCGGTCCCAGCAGACGCGGACGCATATCTCGCGTTCTTCGCTCCCGCCGGGTCGAGGAGAGGCATCGGTGAGACCTCGCCGTTCTACCTTTACTCCAGGACGGCCCCCGGTGAGATCGCAGACTTCTCTCCGGACGCGCGAATCGTCATCATGCTGCGCAATCCAGTGGACCTCATGTACTCCTGGTTCTGCGGGGGGCGATTCTCATCCGCGTTCATCCCGGCGCACCGACAGCTGGCGTCTTTCGAAGCGGCCGTGGCGGGGGATCTCAAGCCTCACGGTGAGGTCAGCTCGCCGGACGGGCCACCGCGCTCTCGCGGGAGAGTTCCGCAATCGTATCGGGATCTTGCCGCGTACGCGCAACATGTGAAGCGGTACCTTGACGCGTTCGGAAGGGCGCGCATCCACGTGGTCTGGTTCGACGAACTCACCAGCGCTCCCGGGCCGGTGTTCCAGCGAATCTGCCGGTTCCTTGAGGTAGATCCCGGATTCATCCCGGATTTCGCCCCGCGCAACCAGAGTCGCCACGCCCGCGTCCGGACCCTCGTGCGTTTTCTCATTAGGCCTCCACCGCTCGCGCGACATCTGGCCCGCGCGCTCGTGCCCGCGAGCGTGCGCCCAGCCATTCGGTCCGTATTCTGGCGGCTCGCCGTGACCCACCCCCCACCCCTGGACCCGGCCGTCCGCTGCCGTGTGCTGCCACAGTTCGCCGACGACATCCTGAAACTGCAGACACTGCTCGACCGGGACCTGAGCCATTGGCTGCGTTGCGACGAGGCAGCCCGCAACGTACCGGCGTCCTGACATGCAAACGCGTTCTCCTCTACATCGAGCGATCCACCCCGGGGGCCCGGCCGCGGACGGATCGGACGGAAGTCGTTGTTTAGTAATGCTAGCGCGAATGGCTTCGTTCTCGGATGGATCAGCGATGGTTCCATGCGCCTCAATCCGGCCGCTCGGGGTCGTGCCGCGCAGCGGCGCATGAGGGTATGCGGATCCGGCCACCGACGACTTCGCGCAATCGAGCGGCTCGATCCGCGGACGCGCGCATCCAATACGTCCGGTACCCGTCCCCACGAATGACGCTGTCCGCCACCATGGAGACGATACGGTGGTACGCGGCAAGATAGCGGGGGCAGGCGAACGGCTGGGCCGGACTCCGTTCACTGAACAGGAACACCATGTCCCGGCCGGCCTGGCGCTTCACGTCGCTAGCGAGGTGGCGAAGGTCCGGCATGCGATCAACCGACGCGCCGGTCGTGAAATGGAGGCTTGCAACCAGCCAGCCCTCGGTTCGCACCGATGGAGACGAACCGGAGCGCAGGTTCACCTCTCCCCAATGCACCGCGGGCCGGTCCAGCACACTTGGCTGGGTGAGCCCCTGCCACCCGTACTCGCGATAACGTTCGACGTTGCCCAGTGACAGCAGGGTTCCGACTCCGGTCGCGCCGATAACAACTGCCGATTCCAGCCCGAAGCGCGACGGCCGCAGCCGCGAAAGAATCGCACATGCACCGAGCGGGACAAGGCAGAGGGCAGACGGATTCAGCATCCGGGCATCCAGGCTTACGCCCCACACGGCACCCAGGCCGACGAGAGTCGCGGCGTAAAGGCATGCAAAGCCGGCGAGCACACGAACATATGGCCGCGACCAGAGGACCCGCTGACTACCGGCCTCGGGGTCGGCCACGTCCTGCCTGGAACGTGTCGCCCTCAAGACCACCGCGATCAGGGCGGCGACGGTAACGTAGATGGCCACCGACCTGCCCGACGTCACCCAGTAGGTCTGACGGACCGGGCCACATGCCGCGCTCCCCCGGGAACATCGTTTGAATCAGTCCTAACACGACCCCCAAAGCGCTTCCCGCCAGCCCCCGCGCGGCGGGGGCGGGAGGCACACCGCCCCACCCGCCTGCAAGTGCGATGTTGCGGAGAACAAGCGGGCTGATCAGCAACGGGTAGAGCAACAGCGCGGATGCGACCGGCCAGGCCGACCTGCGAGGCAACGGACGTGGGTGGCGGAACAGGACGTACGCTACGCACAGCGCGACCAGCGCGTACACGGTAACACCCACGTACCGGACGCAGGTCGCCAGGACCGCGGCCATCACCGCCCCGAAGAGGGGCCACCTCTCCTGCCCATTGCCTTCCATCCAGCGTGATACCCAGAGGACCGCGAGCAGCACGAGAACCGCAAACGGTGGCTCAGACCACACCACCCGGACGACGCTTTGAAACATGGGAAGGACGCCGACCAGCGCCCCCGCAGCGACCGCGGTCCGCGGGCCGGCAATCAAACTCGCCAGCCGCACGATCAAGAGGAGGACCGCAGCCCCGCCGACCAGCGCCACCGCTTGGCCCGCCGCTACGGCAGGGCTGCCCGTGATGCGCATGAGCCCCGCAATGAGTAGCGGGAACCCCGGCGGCCACGTAGTGAAGGCGTAGAGGGGCGTTCCGTCGCGGGCCACCCACGTCGGTCCGGGGATGGCCTGAACCGGGCTCCCGATACGGACCGACACGTGGCGATCAGAGATCGGCGTCGCGACACGACCTTCCTTGACTATCGTGCTGGCAGCACTGACATAGAACAGAGAGTCCGGCGAAACGCCCGGAGCACCTCCCGTAACAATGACATAGAGCAATCCGCCAGGACCCAGTACCAGCAGCGCACGGGAGAGAGCTCCCAGGGCATCGGCAAACGGGCGGCCCCGCAACAGCCGCTGATACGCCGTCATTCAGCGGGTTGGCAGCCTTCGGAGCGTATGATCCGCGGGCTCGTGCGCACACGCTGGAGGAGCTCCACGGCTGCATCCACCACGAGTCCAGGCTCAAGATCCGCCAGGCACGACCGGTCCCACCCGCCCTCACACTTCCCGTGCATGCAGACACCATCCGGTTGCGTGCAGGCGAGCACCAGCTCGCTGAAGGTGCCGTGTGGCCGGGCCCAGACCCAGCGACTCGCGCCGAATAGCCCGATGGTGGGTACGCCGAGCGCCCACGCGACGTGCATCAGACCGCCGTCTTCGGACACCGCCAGCACACACCGCTTGATGATCGCCGCCGCTTCCACCTGCGACGCGTGCCCGACAAGGTCAACCATTTGATCGCCAAGAGCGACCTTCAGCGCGTCCGTCTTGTCCCGGATTCCCGGAAGACCCGTGACCACAAATTGGGTCGGGTGCCCGCGACGGGCCGCGAATTCGCGAGCGAAGGACACGTATGCTGCGACCGGCCATTGGCGGTCCGGAAACGCGCCGCCGGGATTGAGCAGGACCAAATCATTCCCCCGCCTCCAGCCGCCCCGCGCAAGCTGCTCGGATCCCGCTTCCGGGTTGGTCAACTGGAGGCCAGGCAGGACCTCGGCCACGCCGACTCCCGCCGCTTCAATCGTTCGGCGAGTTCGCTCGCCGGCCGGGGACGGCGAATACCGATCAAACTCCACCCAAGCGGTCGGCCCGAGGAGCATTCGCACCAGCCGACTGACGCGGTTGCGCTGAAGGTCCAGAACGACCTGATAGCGGCCAAGCAACAAACGCGGCAAGAGGCCCAGGGCACTGAGCAGCTGCCGCCGATAGCGCCGACCGCCGCCGATCTCGAACACCCGGTCGAATAGACGAACGCCCTTCGGAATGGCCGCCACTTCTTGGCGCGTCAGGAAGTCGAGCGTCACGTTCGGAAGCGTGCGTCGCACCGCATGCAGGTAGGGTAATGTGAGCACCGTGTCGCCCAGCCCTTGCAGGCGAATGGCGAGAATGCGGGACGGAGGTCCCGGGCCGCGCCAGGGACGGGCGTTGATGTCCTCGCTCGCCGGAACGCGGCCGGCGGCCGCGACGTGCGTCAGCTTCCCTCCTCCAGCTCCGCCACGACTCCATCGAGCAGGGGCACGGCCGCTAACGGCGAGCCCCCGAGGGTGAGCCGCCATCCACCGCCCGACGCGAGCGCCGCTGCGCGGGAGCGGATGGTGTCGGCGTAGAGGTCGAAGCCGGACTCGAGGTGTCCGGTGAGT
Organism: Gemmatimonadota bacterium; assembly: GCA_016199245.1. Classification (GTDB taxonomy): domain Bacteria; phylum Gemmatimonadota; class Gemmatimonadetes; order Gemmatimonadales; family GWC2-71-9; genus JACQHC01. Next base: position 21,736 of record JACQHC010000128.1, read on the forward strand.
TCGGCGACTACGACGTCCGAGGGGACTCGCTCGAGCGTCGGCTGGTCTCCGACGCCCGGCTTCAGCAGGCACACGGCCACGTGCTCCGCATACTGGCGGTGCTCGCCCGGAGAAACGACCACCTTGGTCTTGCCGGTCGCGAGCGTCGTGGGCTGCATCCCGCGCAGCTCCGGAAAGTGCTCCAGCGCCCCGATCGGAAGGTGGATCCGCGACCGCCGACCCCAAATACGCAGTTGGGGACGAAGTTGCACGTACACCGCCTCGTCCGCCAGCACGGTGTAGCCGGCGCGCCGTGCTGCATACGTGAGGGTGCTCTTCCCCGAACCGCCGGGGCCGGCGAGCACGATCGCGACGGAGCGCCGAACGATGGCGGCCGCGTGCAGGGGCTGTCGATCCTGGGAACCCAGCAGAAACAGGGTCAGCGGCTCGAGCAGGCCGTCTGCGAACTCGGCCGATCGCGCCACCACGCGCGTCGTAGTGTACACCACGGCGTCTAGACGCTTCGTGTCCGCCACGCCAGCGGTGCCGGGCGCCATGACCAAGAGCCGCTCCGCATCCAACAGCCGGTACTGGACCGCCGGTCCGTCCCTGAAGGTCTCATCACTGTCGTGGACGATGATCCGCACGCGGGCGCTCGACGGCGTGACCAGGCCGGCACCGTCAGTCAACGCGTTCCAGGCGCCGTACGTCTGTCGTACGGCCTCTAGGACGGAAGGAGCGTTGCTGGCGAACCTCGTCAGGATGCCGAGGACGGGTAGCTGCGCCGTATGAGAAAGCGCCACGTTGCGGTACAGCGAATCGGTCATCGTGTGGCACGCGAAGAATGTCGTACCGGCTGGTACCCGCCGGAGGGGGCCTTATAGATGCCCGCCGCTCCGCGTATCGTCCAGTACGCGCTATCGGCAGGCGGAACCGGGTATGAGACCAATAACCGTATCGGCCGTGATCCCGACTCGGAACAGGCCAGGGAGTCTGCGCCGGACTCTCACGGCGCTCGCGGCCCAGGAACGCCTGCCGGACGAAGTGATCGTGGCCGACGCGAGTGACCGGCCGTCGGACATCGACGCGCTCGCCGCCGCACACCCGCCGCTGTCCCTCAGGTCCTTCCACACAGCGCCATCCGTCTGCGCGCAGCGCAACGAAGCCATCCGCCGGGCCGGCGGGTCCCACATCTTTCTCTGCGACGATGATATTGAGCCACCTCCCGAATACCTCCGGCGCCTCGAGGCGTATCTTGTACACCATTGCGAGGTAGGCGCCGTCACGGGAGTAATTTCCGAGCCCGACGCTGCCGGGCACTTTTCAGACCCCTTCCCGGTGCCCGGCTTGCGACAGCTGGTAACCAGTTTTGTCGCCCAGCGCACGGTGTGGGCAGACGTCGAAGCGACGACCGGAACTGCGTTTACCGCGCTGCCTCTCGCGCTGCTCAAGGGATGGTACCGCCGGCGCGGGAACACATGGTCCCTGGCCGGGTGGCCCCTGGTGACCCAGGTTAACGCGCCGATCGCACGGACGGCCATTTACGGGCTTGGGGCCGCGCTCGTGCGCCGGGACTGGCTCCTGGCGTCGCCGTACGACGAACGCCTGGGGTCGCACGGAATTGGCGACAATTATGGCGTGGCACTGGGGTTCCCCGGCGACCGCGCCATTATTCTCCTCACGGATCTGCCGGTGCGCCACCACAAGGCGCAGGACAACAGACTCGAAAGCCTGAGCGCACAGTACCGGCGTGTTCTCGCACTCCATTACTTCATGCGGCGCAGCTCGAGGTTTTCCAGCCTCAACGTGGCGTTCCTCGTGTGGTCGCTGATGGCCAGCGCCGCCGCCCACGGCATTCGCGGTCGCGGAGATCCGTTCCGCATCACGATTCGTGCGCTTCGGGTCATCGTCACCGGGCGGAATCCCCTGCTGGGGGGCCGGACGGCGGCGTGACCGCCAGCCCATCGCCTCGATCGTGAGGATCGCCCTGGTGGTACCGGGCGGCGTGAGCCGCGACGGGGAATACCGCGTCATTCCGGTGCTCCTGTGGCTCATCGAGCGCTTGGCGCACCGGCACGATGTCCACGTGGTGACGTTCCGCCAAGAAGCTGTGCCCGCGTCGTGGCCGCTGCTCGGGGCGACGGTGCACAACGTCGGCCGTCGACCCCGAAGCGTGCGGGCTCTCAGGATCTTGCTCCACCTACACAGATCGAAACCGTTTGACGTGTTTCACTCCATCTGGGCAGGCGGCCCCGGCCTCGCCGCGTTCGCAGCCGCCCGGCTCTGTCGCAAGCCGGTCCTGGTCCACGTTGCGGGCGGTGAGCTGGTGTGGATGCCCGAGCTCGAGTTCGGCGCCGCGCGCCGGGCGTGGTGGCGAGCATTGACCCGAATGGTCCTGCGCGGCGCCGACGTGGTGACGGCGGCCAGTACCTCGATGGTCGCGCTGGCGCGGGCGGCTGGCGCGGCACCGAGACGGGTGACGCTCGGGGTCGACACCGATCAATGGACCCCGTCGCCGCCTCGCGCCCGCCCGCTCGATCGTCCGGCGAGGCTGGTGCAGGTCGCGAGCCTCACCCCTGTGAAGGACCAAACGACACTCCTGCGGGGGCTCGCGCGGCTCGTGGCCGACGGACGCTCCGTCCACCTCAACCTCGTCGGCGAAGACGCGTACCAAGGCGCGATGCAGCGGGAGGCGGCCGAGCTGGGTGTCACCCCCCACGTGAGCTTCGATGGATTCCTTCCCCAGCGCAAGGTCATCCCGGTGGTACGGGCGGCGGACCTGATGGTGGTGTCCTCGCGACATGAGGCCGGACCCGTCGCTCTCCTCGAAGCCGCAGCCGTCGGCGTGCCGACGGTGGGGACGGCCGTAGGCCATGTCCGGGACTTCGCGCCGGACGCCGCGGTCGCCGTGCCGATCGGAGATCCCGTTGCGCTCGCTCGGGAAGTCGGTCGCCTGCTGGACGACGAGCCGCGACGACTCGCGCTCGCGGCTCAGGCGCAGCACCGGGCCCTGAGCGAGGACGCCGACTGGACGTGCGCGCGGTTCGAGGAGCTGTACCGCGACGTCACCAGCCGGCGTCCGGCTCGCGGGATCCTCCGGTGACTTCCCGAACCCCGCTGTCCTGTTCGCCAGCGCCGCGGGACCAGCCGACCGCCGCCGATCGCGTGGCCCGGTGGAATGCGACAGGCAACCCACAGGACCTGTGGCCGGCAAGCAGCCCGGAGGACAGGCTGGCGGCCCATCGGCTCGTGTCTGCCACCGCGCGCGCGGTGCTCAGTGGTGAGCAACCCCCACCGCTGCAACTGCCGAGACCGGAGGCCTTGGCCGCCATGGGGGCGGCGGCGTTCGTGTCCGGACTCGGGCCGCTGCTGGGCTACTGGATCGAGCGGGGAACCGTCGAGGCCCCCGCCAGCGTGGCGGATCTTGTCCGGGCACACTACGCGTCCGCTGCCCGGAGAAGCGCCCGGCTCACCGCGGCCACGCTGGAGATTCTCGACCGGGGCGCTGAGCGCGGGCTGGCGTTCATCCTCCTCAAAGGCATGCATACGGCCCACGAGTACTTCCCGGATCCGGGCACGCGACCGGCGGCTGACGTCGATGTGCTGGTGGCACCCGGAGACGCCGGGGCGGCGGAGGAGTTGCTCGCACAGCTCGGGTTCGACGAAATGCGCCCAGCGACCGACGGCACCCGATCTGAATGGTACAGGCGCGGCGTGGCCAGAATGCCTATCACGCTCGACGCGGAACACGAGGACAACCGGTGGGCCGTCGACCTTCATTTTGCCCTGACCCGTCGCTACTACCGCGGCCTCAGGGCGGGGTTGCCGCAACCAGTGGCGCATGAACTAGTGGACCGTAACTGAAATGCGTGAAGCACGAATGCGACGCTTGGGGTCGCGATATCGCCACAGGAAGGGCTGACAGGTCGCGTTATGGAGCTTGATGTACTGGAGCAGCTTCTTCCGCAAGTCGGTCGTGGAGGTGAAGATGCCGCGGGCGATGCAGTCGCGCTCGATCTTAGCAAACCAGAGCTCAACTTGGTTCAGCCAACTGCTGTACGTCGGGGTGTAGTGGATGGTGACGCGCGGGTGCGCGCCGAGCCACGCTTGCACGGGGTTGGCTTTGTGGGCGCTCAGGTTGTCGGCGATGATGTGAATGGGCTTGCCCCGGGGCTGGGTGGCGACCACCTGATCGAGAAAGTCGACGAACGCCAGGGCCGTGTGGCGCGGCACCGTATCGCCCAGCACGCGTCCCGTGTGCACATTGAGCGCGGCATAGAGGGAGAGCGTGCCGTGGCGGACGTACTCGAACCCGTGGCGCTCGGCGCGGCCGGGCGAGAGCGGCAGGACCGGGGTGGTGCGATCCAGGGCTTGGATCGCGGTCTTCTCGTCCACGCACAAGACCGCCGCGTGCTGCGGCGGATTCAGATAGAGCCCGATAATGTCCGCGGCCTTCCGCTCGAAGTCCGGATCGGGACTCTCCGTGTAGCGTTCGACGCGGTGCGGCCGGAGGCCGGCGCGCTGCCAGACCCGCGCGATCGTCATGTGACTGACGCCGAGCCGCTTGCCCAAGCGCCGCGTGGTCCAGTGCGTCAGCGGTGCGGGAGGAGCCTGATGCAGCGTGACCTCCAAGATCTTCGCCTCCAGCGCCGGACTCAGCGCGTGGCCGCGCCCGGCCCGCGGGGCATCGCCGAGCGCCAATATCCCGCCCTCCAGGTATCGCCGCTTCCACATCGCGATGAAGCGATCGGTGACACCCAGCCGCGCCCCAATCGCCGCATAGCTCTCGCCGTCGGCCACCGCGAGCATCACGCGGGCGCGCCGGGCAATGGCCTGGCTGAGGGTGGTTTGTCGGAGCAGCTGCTCGAGCTCGTGCCGCTCGGCGGAAGCCAGCGTGAGGTCCATCGTGGGCGTAAACATACCGCCCACCGCTGCAAGTCGTGTGCTATAAACATCTCAGTTACGATCCACTAGGAGTCCTGCCGCTTCATGGGCGCGCGGTCCCAGTACTCCGCCACCTCGCGCTCATCACCTTTCTGGCGCAGCATGCAGCTCACAACCCCAGGTACTTCCGCGCGATACGGCTCGGGGAACTTGCGCTCGTGATCCGTCGCGACACGGCGCGTGGCACTCTTCGCTGGGACGAGCTGATGCTGTTTCTAGCGGAAACTGGAACGCTGCGGTTCGCGTACCCGGCCCTCGAACTGGCCGAACGATTCGTTCCTGGGACCGTGGATTCAGTTTTGCGACAAGAAATCGGCCGGTGCGTGCCGCCGCGCATGCGTCGGGTCGTTTGAGCGATCGAACTCAGTGACATGACACTGCCCCGCGCGTCGGTTGAGGCACGCCTCATGTGGGCGAGCGGACCCGCAGAGCTCTTGATGGCCCTGAGTGACCTCGTGTGGCCTGCGGGCGTGCCTCTCACGTGGGCGAACGTCAACCTGCTCTATGGCCGGTGGCTCCGGATGGCCGCCGGTGGGCGCCTTTCGCTGCGCGCCAAACGGTAACCAGACCAGAAGTCGGTCTCGCCCTGGCTCTCGACTCTGGTTAAGCTACGTGGGGCGGACCGCCCCAGCCGAACGAGCCCCGGGGGGTACACGGAAAGTGTGTCGCCAAGCGAGCGCTATGACTCACGGTGTCGATGCGACATTCGGCAGCCAGGAGGGTAGACTAGATGCACTCTGCCTCGTTGGAATCTCCTCGCATTCTGCTCGCGCACTCGTACTACCTGGCCTACGACCCGAAGCAGACGCAGAAGATGCGGCCGTATCCGCCGCTCGCCACGCTCATCACCGCGTCGGTCCTCCGGCAACACGGCTATGAGGTCGACCTGTTCGATGCCATGTTGGCACGCGGCGTCGAAGCTTTCCATTCTCAGGTCGATGCCATGCACCCGTCGATCGTCGCCATCGTCGAGGACAACTTCAATTTCCTCACGAAGATGTGCACGCTCAGAATGCGCGAGGCGGCGTTGGACATGGTCGCGTCCGCGCGCGCGGCCGGGGCCCGGGTTGTCGTCAATGGCTCGGATGCCGCAGACCGCCCCGACCTGTACCTCGTGGCAGGGGCCGATGCCGTCATTCCGGGGGATCCCGAGCCCGCGGTTCTCGACCTCGTCGCCGCGTGGACCGGCTCCAATGGGCTGAAGGCGGAGGCCGTACCGGGGATCATCATCGCCGCGCCCCAGAACGGCGAGACCCGGCGCACCGCGCCGCGCCCCGCTCTCGACGATCTGGACCACCTCCCGTTCCCCGCGTGGGACCTCCTGGACGCAGGCAGTTATCGGCGGGCGTGGACCGCAGCACACGGGCGACTGTCGTGGAACATGGCGACGTCGCGCGGCTGCCCCTATCGGTGCAACTGGTGCGCCAAGCCACTGTTCGGGAAGCGGTACGCGCAGCGCTCGCCGGAGAACGTCGCTGGTGAGCTAGACGAGCTCCGACACGCGATCGCACCGGACCACGTGTGGTTCGCCGATGACATCTTCGGCCTCACGCCGGCATGGATCGAGGCATTCGCCCGAGCCGTTTCGGCCCGGGGCGCACGGACGCCGTTCACCATGCAATCGCGGGCGAATCTGATGAAACCGCGCGCGGTCGCGGCCCTGGCCGAGGCCGGGGCGGAAGAGGTTTGGCTGGGGGTCGAGTCCGGCTCGCAGCAGATCCTGAATGCGATGGACAAAGGCACCACGGTGGCTCAGGTGCGAGAGGCGACGCGGGAACTCCGCCGACACGGTATCCGATGCGGCTGGTTCATCCAGCTGGGCTATCGTGGCGAGCAGTGGCCGGATCTCGTCGCGACGCGCAACCTGGTGCGCGACGAGTGGCCCGACGACATCGGCGTGTCGGTTTCGTATCCCCTCCCTGGCACCAAGTTCTACGAGCAGGTGCGCACCGAGCTCGGGCGGAAAACCAATTGGGCGGACAGCGATGATCTTGCCATGATGTTCCGAGGTACGTACGTGACCGAATTCTACAAGCGCGTGCGTGACCTCCTCCACACCGAGGTCCGAGCACGTCAGGCCCGCGACGCCGAGTGGGATGCGTTGGAGCGGCATGAGCCGGACAGCCGATCTCCAGCTGGATATCCCGCGCCCCCATGACCGCCCGTACGTCGCGCCCGGCCGACAGCGACGTCCTGCCGCCGGCCGTGGTGGCGTTCGATGCCGTCGCGCCGCAGTTCGATCAGCGGTATGGCCAATGGGCCAGCGTGCGGGCACAGCGACGGGCCGTCCAGAAGGAGTTGCTGCGGGCATTTCCCCCCGACGCGGCGCTCCTTGAGCTCGGGGGCGGGACCGGGGACGACGCGATTCACCTCGCCTCACGGGGCCGGCGCGTGCTGCTCACCGATGGCTCGCGTTCCATGCTTGCGTGCGCCCAGGCGAAAATCCGGGACGCCCGCTTGGAGCATCGCATCACGACGCACGCAATCACGCTCGAGCGCCTCCGCGACCTGCCCAGAACCATGATTCCGTCCATGCCGGTGAGGTTCGACGGCGCCTACTCCAACTTCGCGGCGTTCAACTGCATCACGGATCTCGCGGGGGTGGCGTCTGACCTGGCCGACCTGCTGCGGCCTGGTGCACCGGTGTTACTCGTAATCTTCGGGCCCGTATCGGTTGGCGAAGTGCTGGTGCAACTCTGGAAGGGCGATGCTCGTGCCGCGTTCCGCCGACTGTCCTCCGGCGACATCCCCGCGCGGGTCGCTGGACGAGAGTTCACGGTTCGCTATCCCTCCCCCCGGCAGGTCGCGGATCGGTTCGCGCCATGGTTTCGGCTGGTCCGCACGCGGGGCGTCGGCATCTTCGTGCCGCCCAGCGCGGCTGAGCCATCCATCTCCCGCTTCCCCCGGTTGCTCGCCATTCTGGAGGCGCTCGATCGGGGCGCCTCGGCTCCCCTGGCGTTGCTCGCGGACCACGTCCTGCTGCAATTCGAGCGTGTCTGACGGGGAATCCCGGCGAGTGCGGCCCTTCGTGCTCCGGGCTGAGAATGGCAGCCGCGTCGTCATCAGTGACGGCGAGATCAGTCAACCGGGGGATCGCCTGGGCGACACGTATGATCTCGGACCCGGTACGTTTCATGCTGGCCTGATCAACGCCCACGACCACCTGTTCCGGAATCACTACCCCAGACTGGGGGCGCCGCCTTACAGAAACGCCTACGAGTGGGGGAATGACATTCACGTGCGGTGGGCCGAAGAGATCCGACGCATGCAGGCTCTCCCCCGCAGAGAAGCGCTGCTGTTCGGAGCCTTGAAGAATCTGCTAGGTGCGGTCACCACCGTGGTGCATCACGATCCCTGGGACGACGCGCTGGCGGCGGACTTCCCGGTGCGAGTAGTCCGGATTCGCGTCGCGCATTCCCTCGGTCTCGAGCACGACCTCCCACACGCCGTCGCGGGAGACGAACACACCCGAGACCGACCGTTGTCGATGCACCTCGCCGAAGGCGTCGATGCCGTCGCGGTCGCCGAAGTCCGTGAGGCGGAGCGCCGAGACCTGCTGGGCGGGGACCTCGTAGCGGTGCACCTCGTGGGCGTGGACCGCGACGCAATCGCCCGCATTCGGGCGACAGGAACCGCGGTGGCCTGGTGCCCCACGTCGAATCGCTTTCTATTCGACCGCACGGCTCCGGGCGAACTGTTTCAGCCCGGCATCGACGTCCTACTCGGCACGGACGCGCTCCTTACGGCGGACGGAACAATGCTGGCGGAGCTCCACGAGGCACGCCGCCTGGGGCATCTGGACGATCAGCGCCTCCGAGAAGCGGTCGGTCGGGTGGCTGCCCGCAGGTTGCGGGTGCCCGAGCCGGCGCTGGCGCCCGGATATCCCGCGGATGTGGTGTTTCTCCGCCGACCGCTCTTTGAAGCGCGCCCTGCCGATGTCGCGCTGGTCCTCGTAGGCGGCGTTCCGCGACTCGCGGACGAGCAGTTCGCCGAACTGTTCGGCCATTGCGGCGTCCCCGCCGAACCGTTAGACGCCATCGGGACACGCAAGCTCGTGGCGGCGCCGCTCGGAACTGTGGCCCGCCGCGTGTTCGATCTGTCGCCTCAGTGTCAGCGGGTGCTGGAATGGTAGGCCGCCGATCAGACCTGTCACGGCGTCGTCTCGTACACGAACGGGAAATCGAGGAGCTGCCTTCGCGGCAGGCCCACCGCGGTGTATGGCTGACCGGAAACTTTAGCCCGCTTGACCCTGAGAACAACAGCAGACCGGACCGCCGTCTGCCTGAAGAGGCATTGGGCGGCGCCCTCCGGACTTCACTCATTAGCGTCGCGTAACGGAGGGGCCACACGCCGCCACGCAGCTCGGACGCCAAATCGCGAGCCCTGGCGACAGACGCGCCGGAGCTGCTTCCGCCGCGAGAGGCCTACCGGCTCTGGGCACCGCACTACGAGGTCGAAACGGCTATCAGCGCCCTCGACGAGCTGGCAGTCGCAGAGTTGACGCCCCCGCTACAGGGCCTGGCTCTGCTGGACGCCGGTTGCGGAACTGGGAGGCGCCTTCCGGCGGTCTCGTCTCACGGACCCCATCGCGTCGTTGGTATCGACCTGGTGCGCGAAATGCTGGAGGTCGGCCGGCGCCTGCGAGGCCGCGACATACGCGTCTCGGTGGCTGACGTCAGAGCCCTGCCGTTTCCCACCCGGACCTTCGACGTGGTCTGGTGCCGTCTCGTGCTGGGTCATACGCAGCGCCTCGATCCGGCCTATCAGGAGTTCTTCCGCGTCACTAAGCCCGGAGGGTCCTTGACTGTCACCGATTTCCACGCTGAAGCCGTGGCAGCCGGCCACGTCCGAACGTTCCGAGACGTCGACGGAGTCGTGCACGCCGTGGAAACGCAGCCACACACTGCAGAGGACCACCGGCAAGCGGCGGCAAGCGCGGGTTTCCTGCTCACAACCGCTCGTGATTGCCGCGTCGGACCGGAGGTGCGGAACTTCTGGCTGCAGGCGGGGGCGCTCGAACGCTACGAGGCCCAACTCGGCACGCCCTTACTGCTGGCGCTCCGCTTCGCTAAGGAACGCCGGCGTGGCTCGCAGGGGTGATCGGGCCTGAACGAGCCGGCCGAGGTCCCCGGCGCGGCGGCTCCCCGCAAGCCGTGTCACCACCAACCGCCACCCCAGCAACCCCACCAGTACCAGCCCGTACGTCACCGGCCGCCGCACATCCGCCTTCACCAACCACAGGAAATGCAGCACGCCGAGCGCCGCGGCCACGTACACCAACTGATGCAACCGCTGCCACCGCTTCGAGCCAAGACGCTTGACCCACCCCGCCGTGGAGGTCACGGCGAGCGGCACCAGCATCACGAAGGCCGTGAAACCCACGGTGACGTACGGCCGCTTGGCGATGTCCTCGAGCACGATCCCCATGCTCAGTCCCTCGCCCGAGAACACCGCACGATCCAGCCAATAGATCGTGAAATGCAGCGTCGCATAGAAGAACACGTACAATCCGAACATCCGCCGCACGTGCACCAGGGCGTTCAAACTCAGCAGCCGCCGCAGCGGCGTGACGCCGAGCGTAATCGCGAGGAAGGTGAGCGCCGTGAGCCCGGTGCGGTGCGTGATCTCCTCGATGGGATTGGCGCCCAGGTCCGACCGAATGATGTCCCGCACGAGATCGGCCAACGGCAAAAGAGACGCCCCGAACGCCACGGGCTTTACGACGCGCTGAATCCACTGGCCCTGCGTCATG
>JACQHC010000121.1 GCA_016199245.1 Gemmatimonadota bacterium
CGTGGGGCCGAGTCCACCACAACGGGGGTGGGCTTCAAGAGAGGCAGCACGCGACTCAGGCCATTCAGCAGCTCCGCCGCCGGGCTGAGGCTGAAGACCTGGAGCGCCTGGTGCCGGGCGAACAACTCGTCGGACAATCGCTCGAGTACGAAGGGCGTGTCGCCCACGCCATCGGGCTCGCGATCAAAGCCCACGTACTCGCTCCACCAGTTTCCGCGCCACTCGTTGGCGAGCGCCGTGCCGCCGCCGCTCACCCGCACGGGCTGCACGTTGTCCCGGAACTCATTTTCCCGAAACACGTTCGACCGCACGGATGGCAGCAGCGCTACACCGACGTCGTTGTAGGCTACGACGTTGTTCGCGAAGGTATTGACCACGCCGATACCGCTCGGCGAGTTGTCCAGCCAGATGCCGATCGTGTTGCCCACGATGACGTTGTGCTCCGCCGTGATGCGGTCCGCGTCCTTGAAGCCCAACCCGCGCCCGACCGCGCCGTCCGCGTTCGCGAACACGTTTCCGCGGAACAGGATGTCCTGGGAATACATGATGAACGCACCGACATCGTTGCCGACGAAGCGGTTCGCTTCGAACCGGTTGTGCCGGCTGTTCATGAAGTGCAGGCCGTAGCGGCCGTCCGCTACCGTGTTGCCGGTGACCACGGTCCGGTCCGAGAACCAGACCGCGACGTCCCGCGTCCGGCGCACCTGGTTGTTCACGATCCGGCCGTCGTGGCTGGACCACAGGTGGATCCCGTCCCCCCGGAATCGTGGTGCCAGGTTCTTCCCCTCGATCGTGTTGCCCCGGATCAGCGCCGAACCGCATTGCTTCAGGATGATCCCGAACAGCACGTCCTCCAGCCGGTTGTCCTCGATCGCCAGACCGTCCACTCGTACGGCGACGATCCCGGCGTTTTCCGCGTCGAGCCGGCCACCGGAGCCCCGAATGGTGAGACCGCGCACCGTCGCGGGAGCCTCGATCCGCAGAACGACTCCGACCCCGTCGCCGGTCACCACGGCGCCCGGCTCGCCCAGGAGAGCGACCGGCCGCTCCACGGTGAGATGTTCGTGGTACATCCCCGGGGCGACGCGAATCGTGTCTCCGGATCGGGCGCGAGCGAGCGCCTCTCCAATCGTGGAGAACGGGCCGCCCGCCCTCACGCGCAGCGTGGTAGCCTGGAGGGCCAGGAGCAGAACGGCCGCGTTCACGTCGCGGCCGTTCCGCCCCTCATGCGGCGCCATTCGTACAGGGCGATGATTGGCCCGATTAGTCCCGCGACGCCCATGAGGACGGCGCCACTGGCCGGCCAGCTCGACACCGAGAACTGGCCCACGCTGGTAGGCCCAATCAGGCTGGGCGTGAACGGCTCGATGTTGAGCGGCGCGTCGGGCGAGAGGTTGTGACCGTACTCGAACAGCCAGTGCTGCATGGTGTACAGCATGACCACGCCGAACAGCACGAAGTCCATCCATCCCAGTACCGCGAGCGGCATGCGGGCGGCCAGCGCCGTGATGAGCGCGAACCCGAAGAAGCGCAGGATGAAGAACGGGATGAATCGGAATTCGGGAAACTCGTCCGGCTCGATCTCGTGCATGCCGATGTAGTGGTTCAGGAGATTCACTTCCCGCACGTCGCCCGCTACGGTGTTCGGGTAGATCCTCAGCTCCAGCCCATCCGGGTACTGCGGCGCCCGAAGCGAGATCGTCCACGTGGGCAGGACGATGCTCGGGAGAATGGCCAGCGTGGCCGCCACCATGAGGAGGCGGCCTCGCGGCGACAGCTGACCCGAGAAGAATGCGGTGAGGCGGTCCACTTCACCCTCTCGGCTCGACCAGGAGGTACCCCGCCATCTCGAGATGCAGGGCCGAGCAGAACTCGGTGCAGTAGAACGGGAACACACCGGCCTGGTCTGCCACGAACGAGGCAGTCTGCGACTCGCCGGGCTCCAGGCTCAGATTGATGTTGTACTTCGCGATCGCGAAACCGTGCGTCGCTTCGCGGGCCTGCTCGATGTTGGTGATGTGAATGACGACGCGCTCCCCCTGCCGCACCCGAATGTGCTCCGGGTTGAAGTGGCTGCGGATGGCCGTCATGTACACGTGGACCTCGTTCCCCCGCCGCTCGATGCGCTCCTGACCCCCGGCGACCGCGTCCCGCGCCTGCGCCATGGTTCCGGGGGACGTTCCCACCGGGTAGACGAGTTGTGGATTGAGCTTGTCCGCCTTGATGATCTGCGCGTAGTGCGGCTCTCCCACGCCGATCGGCATGTCGTACAAGAGCTGCATCTTCTCGCCAGTCAGGTCGATCAGCTGGAAGTTCTGCGGATGCAGCGGGCCGACGGGGCTGAAACGGTCAATGGCCCACTTGTTGAGCGACACCAGGTACTTCCCGTCGGGGGACTTCGTGTCGCCCTCCGCGACGGCGATGTGGCCGACATTGTAGTGGACGCCAATCTCGTCCAGCACTTGCAGCGGCTCGACGCTCCATTTCACGACCTTCGTATCCAGGAACACGCTGGTAAATGCATTCCCCTCCCCGTCGAACTGCGTGTGCAGCGGCCCAAGCCCGACCTCGAGCTGGCCGTCGATGACCGCGTTGAAGTCGAGGATCGGCACGCCAAACGCGTCGTTCCCCGTGAACGCCCGCTGCTCGGTGGCCTGCTTGATCTTCTCAAACGCATACACGGTCACATGTGGATCCAGCTTGCCCCCCACCACGATGCGGCGTCCGTCCGGCGTCACGTCCGCTCCATGCGGGCTCTTGGGCTCAGGCGCCAGGAACAACAGGCCCTCGTCCACGGCGGTCCGAAGCGGAATCACGCGCTGGCCGCGCTGCATGCGGGCTCTGCCCGGCGTGGCCGCGACCTGGGCGGCCTTCTGCCAGTTGAGGATGTGGAGATAGTCCATGTCGTTCTGGGACGCGCCGGCCTCGAACGCGGGTTTCCTGCTCTCGATCCCGCCCGTGGCCATCTCTCCGTTGAACGAGTTGATGAACGCCCAGCCGGCCGAGGGTCCTTTGCCCGCGTCGGCGAGGTCCTGCCAGTACGGCGGCAGCTCGATCGAGAAGGACGCGGCTTCGTCCACGCGGCCCCGCTGCCGGTCGAACTTCCAGAACGTCACCAATCCGCGGTACTCCTGCTGATACCGGTCCACGTCGGCGTACTCGTTCCACAGCGGCACCGCGTACTGCGACGACTCGATCACGTACTCGGTATTCGGCGTGACGAACGCCGCGCCGTGGTCCGTGCCCATGTTCGGGTTGGCCACAAGTTGTTTGGTCTCGAAATCGCGGAGGTCGATGACCGCGATGCGGGGATTCGCCTTGTCCCCTATAAACAGGAACTGCCCGTCGTAGTCGGCGTCCGTCTCCGACAGCGCCGGGTGGTGCGTGTCGCCCCAGGTAATATCGTGCCCCGCCACTCGCGCGCGGCGCATCATCTCCCGGTGCTCGTCCGCCCCCGTGGCGTATCCCTGCCACGGCTCCGGCGTGAACGCCGCGATCACTTTGAGCAGCCGCATGGACGGGATGCCGATGACGAGCACCTGCCCTCCATGGCCCCCGGAGCTGAACATCAGGTACTCGTCCAGTCTCCCCGTGGGCTGGTACGTCTTCACCGCGGCGACGATGTCCGCGTCGGTCAGCCCGCGCTCGCGCGCGATGGCTCCGACGTCCGCCGTCCCGCCACGCCCCGCGCAGGACTCGAGCGCGACGGCGCCAGCGACCGCGAGCGCAGCCGCAAGAACCAGAAGTCCCACCTGTCGTCTCGCTACCATAGTCACTCCTCGTGAGATGCGCGTCCTGACGGGACGCGGTTTACGGCGCGTTCCGCCGCAGATACTCGAACAGCGCTCGCGCCTCCTCGCGCGAAACGCCCATGTTCACCATCGGCGTCATGTACTGCGCGAAGAGCTGCCGGGCCACGGGATCGGTCTTGAGCATGGAGTCCGGGTTCAGCACCATGGCCATGACCCAGGCGAACTCCCGCCGTTCCGTCACCCCCTGGAGATCGGGCCCGGTGAGCTTCCCGCCGCCGATGGTGTGGCAGCCGATACAGCCCTTCATCTGGAACGATGTCTTCCCCCGCTCAGCGAGGACCGAGTCCACCGGTCCCGTGGGAGCTACCACCGCAGCTTCCGGCGTCGCTGCTGCGGCAGGCGTCCCGGCGGTGGCTGTGGACGAGCCGCTTTCGTCGCGACCAGCGGAGCAGGCGAAGCCCAGCGTGATCGCGCCGATATCAATCACCAACGATCGAATTGGAGACTTCATCACGATGATATCCGAATTAGCGTTACAATGAGGTCCGCGCTTGAGTGTGAACCCGGCCCGCGGTGGTCGTGGCTCGGGGCCTAATGATGAAACGGGGCCGTGAATCACCGCTGAACCGCCCGTCAAGGAATCCTTAGGATCGTGCAACCAGCGGGCGGCCCGCGACCTCAGGGCCGCGCCCTAACACCGTTCGCGGTACCGCGTCTAAGACTCGGAAAGGGAGGTGTGACTATGTGGTTCAATCGCAGGACATGGGCGGCGACGAGCCTGACGTTGCTGGTGGCCGGAACGGTGGCCGCGCAGGATCCGCCACGCCCGGTCGTCCCACCGGAGGGTCCGGCCCCCCAAATGCCGCGCGGCAGGGGTCTGATGGGACCCATGGGTGATATGGCAATGGCGCAGGTGGCCGTGTTCCAGCCGGCGAGGTTGATCGATCGCCGTGAAGTGCTTGCCCTCACTCCCGACCAGGTGTCGCGACTCGAGGCGCTTGCTCAGGAGGCCCGACAGGCGCGGGAGCGGGCGGACACAACCGCCCGGACGCAGAACCAGCGACTCCGGGAGCTGTGGAACGCACCCACGCCGGACGTCGCGCAACTTCGTTCCCTGGCCCAAGCCGCCATGCAAGCGCGCCAGGCCGCCGCGCTCGCGAGCCTCGAAGCTGCCGCGAAAGCGAAGGCGATCCTGACACCGGAACAGCGGGGCCGAGTGGCTGGCTGGGCGGACGCCGCGCGGATGAGGATGCAGCAGCCGATGCGGCCCGGGCGGCCAGGAATGCGGAGAGGTCCCGGCATGGGCAGGATGCCGAGGATGCGGCCGGGACTTTGAACAAGGCGTAAGGAGTGAGGGGTGAGGGGCCACCCCTTAACCCCTCACGCTTTCTTGTTTCTCCGCCTACTTCTTCCCGCGACTCACACTCCACACGTACGCCGCCACGGCCTTGACCTGCGCATCAGTGATCGCGCTGCCCCCCTTGGGAGGCATGATCATGCCGGTCGTGGACTTGTCAGCAGCCACGCCCAGCGCGACCTGCTTCACGATTTCGTCATACGTCCCCTTGCTGTGGAGCCACTTGGCATCCGTCAGGTCGGGCCCGAGACTGGGCAGGCCTTTGGCGTCCGCTCCATGACAGGCCGAGCACAATCCGGCGCCCTTAAAGAGGGCGGCGCCGTCCGTGACCATCTTCGCCGTCACCCCCGGCGGAAGGGAATCTGTTTGCTGCCCGACCGCCGCTCCCGCCGCACTCAAGTGCACGAGCAACGCCAACCCTAGGCTTCGTCCGACCATATCGTTCCCTCCGGTGGTCCCTGTTTCGTGAAGTGGTCGCGATCCCCGTTGCCTCCGCAAAGATGTGCAGGTTGCGCCTCAGAAGGTACCCCGCCCTGCCCGCCGCCGTCTCATACCGGTCCAGCCCTGAGGGGCCTCCCCAACGTACGCTCAGCAGCGGCCGGCCAGCGCGGCTCTGGTTGAACAGCGCGGACCGTACCAACGGCTGACCAGTGTATCGACGAACCAGCGAACAGCGCGCTTGAGCGTGACGGATGGGAATGACGAGTGGGTGAATCGCGCCGGAGAGCGCCCGCGCAGTTCAGTGCGCGGGGTGCTCCCGTTCGCGATGCTTGGTTCCCCACCGGCCCGTGTGGAAACGAAGAATGCCGTAGAAGGGACAATGCCGCGTGGCCGCGGTCCCTGCGAGCACCATCGCCACGAGCGCGCAGCCGAACGTCATGACGAGAGACTCGTGCAGCAGGATCGCGGCGGCAAACAGGACCACAGCCAGCGCCCATCGAATGGCGGCATCGAGCCAGCCGACGTTAGTGGTCATCTGCACCTCCAACACACCAATTGCGTCGGAAACTCGCCACACCCCCGTGAACCGCCGGGGAACGCTTCGTGAACAGCTGTTCATGGGGCCCTGCGCGGTAGGGAGATCCTGACTTCGAGACCGCCAGTGGGGAGATTCGCGGCGGTGATGGTCCCGCGATGGGCATCGACAATCGCCGCGGCCACCGTCAATCCCAGCCCCGCTACTCCGCCGCCCGCCGCCCGCGTACGGGCGTTGTCGCCGCGATAGAACCGCTCGAACAAACGGGGGAGGTCGTGCTCCGGGATGCCGGGGCCGTTGTCGCGCACGACCACCGCCGCGCGGTCGCCATCAACCGCCACCGTGGCCTCCACGCTGGTCCCGTTCGGCGTGTGCCGAATGGTATTGTCCAGCAGGTGATCAAGGACGAGGCCGATCATCCCGGCGTCAGCGATCACCTCAGGCTCGCTGGCACCGGCCACGTCGAGGCGAAACCGCCGCCCGGCCGCCCGCGGCTCCGCCCGCCGCACGGCCGCCCGGGCCAGATCTCCCAGGTGCACGGGTGCAGGCTGCGGCGTCAGCTCGCCGGCCTCGATTCGAGCGAGCAGGATCAGCGAGTCGGAGATCGATCCCAGGTGATCGATGTCTTCCAGGACGCTGCCGAGGGTCCGCCGGTACTCGTCGCGGTCCCGCTCGCCCCGCAGCGCGACTTCGATCTGGCCGCGCATGGACGTGAGCGGCGTGCGGAGGTCATGGCCCACATCCGCGATGATCCGGCGCTGCGCCGCGAACGCCCGGTCCAGCCGCTCGAGCACTCCGTTCAGGACGGTAATCAGACTCTGCAGCTCCTCGATGTCCGCGTGCGCCGTGATGCGCTGGCCCACCGTCCCGGGGCCGATCTCCTCAGCCTGGCTCGCGATTTCCTCCACGGGCGCCACGGCCGATCGCGCCAGCCAGCTCGCGCCGAAGGCCGTCGCCACGAGGCTCAACACGACCGTTCCGACGATGACGAACAAGGTGTCGCGGTTGGCGTGGGCCAGCGGCGCGGTGGATGCGGCGACCTGGAGCACGGCGCCGCGCGAACGCAGACCAGGCGGAATAGGGGCGTACAGCGCGCGCACCCACCCACTCCCCCAGGGCTCCGTGACCCATCGCCGCTCGCCGGACAGGGCCGCAGCGAAGGCCGCCGAGTCACGCGTGAGCCCGGCTGCCAGGGGCGAGTTCGCCGCCAATGCCGCGCCTCCCGCGTCGCGCAACACGACGAGCCGGTTGAACTCGCGCACGAACGCCGCGGTGTCCGCGGGCCCGCCGTGCGGGGCCAGCGGAGCACCGGCGGCGATCACGTCGAGCTCGAGGGCGAGGGCAGCACCCAGCGATTGGTCCAGCTGGGCCCGCAACGTCCGGTGCACACCCAGGAAGGCCCACACACCAACCAGCACGAGCGCGATGAGGAGGGTGAGGCTGAGCCGCACCGCGAGGGTGCGGCGGAGGGAGTACATCAGTCCTCTGCGCTATTGGCCCTGAGGCAGAACCCAACTCCGCGCTCGGTCTGGAGCAGGCCGTCACAGCCGGCTTCTCGCAGCTTCCGCCGCAGGTTCCCCACGTGCACGTCCACCACGTTGCTCTCGGGATCGAAGTGCATGTCCCACACTTTCTCCAGGAGCTCCGTGCGGCGAATCACGTCCTCGGGGTGCAGCATGAAGTGCTCCAGCAACTGGAACTCGCGCGGGGTCAAATCGAGCGGCTTGCCTGCCGCGTGCGCCTTGTGCTTCAGGCGATCGAGTGTGAGCGGCCCGTACATCAGGCGGTCCAGCCGCGCAGCGCCGCCCCGTCGTGTCAGCGCCCGGACGCGCGCAAGCAATTCGTCGAACTTGAACGGCTTGGCGAGGTAGTCGTCCGCGCCGGCGTCCAGACCGCGCACGACATCCTCGGTCGAGTCGCGCGCCGTGAGCATCAGAATCGGCGTCCGCCGTCCTTCGCGGCGCAATTCCATGGCCACCTGGAGGCCGTTCTTCTTGGGCAGCATCAGGTCGAGGAGGATCGCGTCATACTCGTTGACGTGAGCAAGTGTCGTCGCCTCGTCGCCGTCCCGGGCGATGTCGACGGCGTAGCCCTCCTCGCGGAGGCCCTGCTCGATGAACCCGGCGACCTTGCGGTCGTCTTCGACTACCAGCACGCGCATAACTGCGGCTAGCCTAGGGGCGCGTCATTGATCTTGGTTTGAACGGAAGATGAAGATTTCTTCATGTGCCCGTGAGGAAACGCGGGACGTCCAGTGTGAAGCGAGCCCCGGCGCCCGGCTGGCTCTCCACGCGCAAGTCACCGCCCAGTAGACGCGCAAGCTGCAGGGAAAGCGCGAGCCCCAAGCCCGTGCCCCGGGAGTCTTCCGAGGCGGCTCGCGTGAACGCCTCGAAGATCACCGCTTGCTGCTCGGCTGTGAGCCCTTCACCCCGATCGATGACCGAGAATTGGAGGCGGGTATCCGTGGGCGCGACGTCCACGATCACTTCGTCTGCCTCCGGGCTGTGCCGGACGGCGTTGGACAGCAGGTTGACCAGGATCTGGCGGATCCGTTGCGAGTCCGTACGGCAGGGTAGGTCGCCAGTGGGGGCCCTGATGCGGACGCGCACGCTCCGCGCCGCCGCCGCCGGCTGCACAGCCTGCACGGCGTCCACGGCCAGCTGCCGGGCGTCGGCGTCCCGCACCACCGGGCGCAGCTTGGAAGCGTCGAGCCGGCTCAGGTCCAGCAAGTCGTTCAGCAGGGTGAGCGTACGCTCCGCCGACTCGTAAACCTCCCGTGCCGCAACCGGAGCGTCCGGCCCCGTCCGCCGCATGAGCAGATCCGCCCAGCCGTACACCGCCGTCAGTGCGTTCCGCAGCTCGTGGTTGATCATCGCGTAGAACCGATCGCGCGAGCGCTGCATCGAGCGCACTTCACCGAGTAAGCGGGCGGTTTCCTCGAACAGCCGGGCGTTTTCGACCGCCCCGGCGGCCTGAGCCGCCAGCATGACCGCGATGGCCTCGTCCTCCTCGGAGAACTCCGCCGCGCCGATCTTCTCGGTGACGTACAGGTTGCCGATGGGGCCGGTACGACCAACAACCGGCACGCCGAGAAAGGACCGCATTCGTGGATGCTCCGGAGGGAACCCGGCTGCGGCGGCGTGCGCGCTCAGGTTGGCCAGGCGGATGGGGCGGGGATCGCGGATCACAAGGCCGAGGAGCCCTCGCCCCTTGGGTGGCGGCCCGATGCGGGCCTGGTGCTCCGGCGTGAGGCCGCTCGCCACGAACTGAGCCAGCCCTTCCCTGGAGTCGTCCAGGATCCCGAGCGCGGCGTACTCGGCGCCAATAACCTCTCGAGCGGAATCGACGATTTCCCGGAGCACGTCTTCCAGCTTGTGCCCGGCGTTGATCCGGATGCCGGCGCGCACCAGTCGCTCCAGCCTCCCGTGGATCGGATCGCCCTCGATCCGTTTGTCCCGGGCGATCGCCTTGGTGGTCATGTCACAAGACAAGCTAAAGGCCGCTTTACGGAGCGGCCAGACCTCTGGCGGACCGGCCGCTTGACGCCGCCTTGCGGCCGTCGGCGCACCGTCCCCGCAGCGTGACTCAAGGACGGATCGATGTGGCTGATCATTCTCGGGCTCTTGGCGACTCGACCGGCCGAGTTCGCGATCTCGGTCGCTCCGGCGGAATCGTTGTGGGTTCGGCGCGAAGGGGCCGGACCTCCGATTGTCCTCCTGCCCGGTTTGCTGGGTGGCCGGTTCAGCTTCCGGAAAGTCGCGGCGCTGCTTCACGACCGCGGCTACGAGACCATCGTCATCGAACCGCTCGGCATCGGCAGCTCGTCTCGCCCCCAGGGCGCTGATTACTCCTTCGCCGCGCAGGCTGCCCGCATCGCGAGCGTACTCGACTCTCTGGGTATTCACGGGGCCATCGTCGTGGCCCATTCGCTGGGCGCCTCCATCGCGCTGCGGATGGCAGCCGTCCGCGCCGACCTGATCGCCGGGATCGTGTCCCTCGAAGGAGTGCTGGCAGAGTCGGCGGCGACGCCCTCGCTGAAACGGGCGGTGCGCCTGGGCCCGCTTCTCAGGCTAGTGGGCGGTCGCCAACAAGCTCGCGGTCTGTTGCGACAGCAGATGATCGAGGCGTCCGGTGACCGGAGTTGGATCACGGACACCGTCGTGGCGGCCTACACGGCCCCCGCCGCAGACGATCTGGACGGAACGTTGGGGGTCTACCGCGCCATGCTCGCCTCACGCGAGCCCCTGCCCGCGTCCGCGGTGCTGGCGGCCGTGCGGTGTCCCGTACTCGTTCTGATCGGTGGCGCGCCGCACGCCGGGGGTCCCGCACCGGAAGAAGTTCAACGCCTGGAACGCGCCCTACCGCTCGTTCGGACCGAGACGTTGCCCGACGCCGGACACTACCTGCAAGAAGAACGTCCCGCGGCCGTGGCAGATGCAGTCACCCTCATGCAGACCGGCCCGGGGATTCTGGCTCCCACAGACCGCGCACCGGCGCTGAGGCTTGACGCAGGCTTGACGGCGCCGACCGATCTTGTCTCCGCAGACTGAGGGAGGGCCCCATGCGTGCCGTAGTCACGGGAGGCGCCGGCTTCGTCGGCAGTCACCTCATCGAGTCGCTTGTCGCATCGGGTGACGAGGTGGTATGCGTCGAGCGGCGTGGAGCTTCGCTGCGATGGATCAGAACCTTGCCGGTGACTGTCCTGACCTGCGGCGTGCACGACCCGCGCGCGCTGGCGCCCGCGTTCGACGGAGCCGATGTCGTGTTCCATCTCGCCGGGCTCACGGAGGCGCGTTGTCCCTCGGACTTCTACGCGGTCAATACCGAAGGCACCGCGGTGGTGCTGCAAGCTGCCGCGCAGTTCGGCGACTGCGCCCCGCACGTCATTCTGACTTCGTCCCTCGCCGCCGTGGGCCCGTGCCGGAACGGCGAGCGCCTGGGGCCCGAGACCGTCCCGTACCCGCTGTCGCACTATGGGCAGTCGAAGCTCCGCGCTGAAGCGGTGGTCCACGCGCACCGGGATCGCGTACCCGCCACGATCGTTCGACTGCCCAGCGTGTACGGCCCGCGCGAGCGCGGCGTCCTCAAGTTCTTTCAGCTGGTGCGTCACGGCGTGGCGCTCACCATCGGGTCCTGGGACCGCGAGGTGAGCCTGATATACGTCAAAGACGTCGTCCTGGGACTGCGGCGGATCGCGGGGAACAGCGCCGCGGCGGGCCGCACCTTCCATCTGGCGCACCCCGAAGTCGTGACCTGGCGCGGCTTCGCCGCAGCCGTGGGCGCCGCCCTCGGGCGTGCGCCGATCCTCGTGTCGGTTCCCCGCGCGATCGCGCAGATCGTGGCGCGCTGCGCCGAAACGGGCGCTGCGCTGGGCCGCAGGGCGGCCATCCTGAATCGCGAGCGCGTGCGGGAGATCACCCAGAATCGGTGGGTGTGCGACGCGTCACGCGCGTGCACCGAGCTCGGGTTCCAACCGGCCTACCCCACCGAGCGCGCCGTTCCCGAGACGGCCCATTGGTATCGGGAGGCCGGATGGCTGTGAACGACCGGGTCACCCTGAGCGATCGCCTGGTGGCGGCGTACAACCTCCTGCTGGCCGGCTTCTGGATCGCATTGCTCGGCCGAGGGGCGCACGTGCCCTGGATCGCGGCAGCGCACGGGGCCGCCGCCATGCTTCCCTGGTTGCTCTCCCGCGCGGCGCGACGCCCGTGGGGCGTGGCTGCGGCCCTCCGGGAAGCCTATCCCCTCGTGCTGCTCGGGGCGTTCTGGACGGAGCTCGACGTGCTGCGGAACGCGGCCGGGCCCGGCGGCTACGACCATGTCATCCAGCTCCTGGACCGCGCCGTGTTCGACACCCACCTGCACGAGCAGTGGATGCCGCACATGGATGCGATCTGGTTCAGCGAGGCGATGTACTTCATGTATTACGCCTATTACGGGCTGATCTTCCTCCCGCCGATCGTGGTGGCGCTTCAGGGACGTCACGCGGCGCTGCGCGACATGACGCTGCGCCTCATGGCGACGTACCTGACGATCTACGTCGTGTACATCGCGTTTCCCGTGGACGGCCCTCATTTCCTGCACCCGCCGCACCAGGGTCCCCACACGGACGGCCTGTTCTATCGCCTGGTCGCGGCGGCCCATGCGACCGGCGATTCGCGTGGCTGCGCATTCCCCAGCTCGCACGTCGCCGGGGCCGTGACGATCGCGATCCTGGGCTGGCGCTGGTTCCCGCGACCCGTGGCGGCGGTGCTGAGTTTCGAGGCGCTCGGCGTCGTCGGCTCCACCGTGTACACACAGAATCACTACGCCATTGACTCCGTCGCGGGGATCGCGTGGGCGTTCACGGTGCAACTGTTGGCCGTGCCGCTCCTGTGTCGGGCCGGGCGCCCACCAGGCCGAGCATCCGTCCCGCCATTGCCGGAATTGGCCCCCGCGTTCCGGCGCGTGCACACGACCGGAGGCGTCTCGTGAGCGGCATCACGCTCGTCACCGGCGCCACGGGCTTCATCGGGCGGTACGTGCTGCGACGGTTGGCGCGGGAGCCGGAGACCTGCGTTCGCGTCCTGGTCCGGCGGCCCGACGCGCTCGACGCGAAGGAGTGCCGCGGGATCGAGGTGATCCGTGGCGACGTCCGGGACCCGGCAGCATTGTCGCAGGCCATGCATGGCGTGGACACCGTGCTGCACCTGGCCGCGTGCGCGCGAGCGTGGGCGCGTGATCCGTCCGAGTTCAGTGAGATCAACGTAGAGGCTGTCCGCCGACTGCTCGGTCTCGCCGCCGAATACGGCGTGCCAAACCTGGTGCACGTCTCGACGGTCTTGACGTTGCCGCCGGTTCGCGCGGCGCAGGTCAACGGACGGTCCCAAGTTCCCACGCCCTACGAGAGCAGCAAGCGGGAGGGCGAGCGACTCGTCGAATCCTACGCGGCCGCAGGGCGCCATGCGGTCATCGTCCATCCCACTCGGGTATATGGCCCGGGCCCTCTGCACGACGCGAACGGCGTGACCCGCGCCATCGCGCTGTACCTCAGCGGCCGTCTCCGGGTCCGCCTGGCCGACGGGGACGTACTGGCCAACTACGTCCATGCCGAAGACGTAGCGGCGGGGATCGTGCTCGCCGCTCGTCGCGGACACTCCGGCACCCACTACGTCCTGGGCGGGGAGGACGCATCGTTTCGTCAGTTGCTCGAGTTCGCATCAGACGTTGCACGGCTCCACCGGCGCGTGGTTGCGCTTCCGGTAGGAGTGGCCCTGGCGTTCGCCGGAGCT
This sequence comes from Gemmatimonadota bacterium, assembly GCA_016199245.1. GTDB lineage: Bacteria > Gemmatimonadota > Gemmatimonadetes > Gemmatimonadales > GWC2-71-9 > JACQHC01. The sequence goes on from JACQHC010000121.1 coordinate 13,357, forward strand.
GCCGAGTGGTGGGGGCATCTGGGCGGACGGGCATTCATCACACGGGGCTGGGTCCGCGGCTTCCTGGAGGACCGACGGGCCGACTCCATGCCGGCGCGGCAAGACCTTGGCTACGCCCCGCGCGGCTTGAACGACGGGTTGAGTCAGACCGTCGCGTGGCTGCGCGCGGCTGGGAAGGTCCCCCGGTGACCGCGCCCTGGGGCTGCGCGACGGCCGATCGCTCCTGGCTTCTGATCCTCCTCTCCGCCGTGGGGCTGACGGCGTTCTACTACGTGACGCGCCTCGACGCGATCGGCGTCTTCTCAGCCACGCGCGGCTGGACGACCATGGCGCGTGGGGCTCTGACCGCCTGGGAGCATTTCGCGGCCTCGGCACTGCTGCTGGGACTGATGCCGGCTCTCGTAGCGCGATTTGCGTTGCGCGTGCGGCCCGCGGATCTCGGGCTTGGCCTCGGCAAGATCAAGATCGGCGCCGGTCTGCTCGCCGTCGGCGTGCCGATCGCGGTCGTGGCAGGCGCGCTCGCCGCGGCGACGCCGGCCATGCGAGCGGTGTATCCGCTCGACCCGGTCGCGGCCCGAGCGAACTTCGCCGCGTACGCGTCGCTGGAATTCCTCTATTACGGGGCGTGGGAAGTTCTCTTCCGGGGGGTCCTTTTGTTCGGGCTCCGCTCGCGACTGGGAGACGGGACC
>JACQHC010000116.1 GCA_016199245.1 Gemmatimonadota bacterium
CCCCGTGGGCGCTGGAGGCTTGGCCGCTGGCGCTGTTCGGACAGGTGCTGGCGCGCTCGCAGACGGCTGGCTTTCGGCCGTGGGCACGGAAGCCGCCGCCGTCGCCGCCGTTGCCACCGCTCCCGCCGGTGCCACGGCAGGCTCCGGTGGCGACTCGGCCGCCGCTGGTCGGGTGACGTCGGGTTTGGGCGACGGTGCCGCCCCCGGCCGTCGCTCCGGAGCGAGCGTCGTGAGGCGTCTCGGACCGGTATTGCGCCGCGACCGCTCGGTTCGCTGCGGCACGGCGCCTTTGACGGCCGCGCCCGTGGTCGCTCGAGCCAGCGCGATGCCGAGCCGGTCCTGCAGCCGCCGCTCGGCGTGCCGCCGTTCGCCTCCGGCGCGTCGCTCGCCGAGCCCGGCGGGCGGGGCGGCCGCGACGGCCCGCCGGCGATCGGCTGCACGTCGCTGGCCGCGCCGCCGGTCGGTCGTTCCTGAGGCATCGCGTGGAGCCTTGCCGCCGCCGCTCCGTCGCTGGCCGGAGGATCGAGCCGGGGCAGCGAGGACAGCGAGCGCCGGCGGTGCTGCCGCGGGCGCCGCGCGCGCGGGCTCGGCCAGCGCCTGCGCCACCTCGTCCGCGCGCGTTTCCTGAGTGCGGCGCACGTGGATCTCTTTCAAGCGCGGAGCGCACAGCTTGCAGTCCACGATGTGCCGCGTCGCCTGCTTGCGTCGCTCGGGGTCGGCGAACTCGGCCTCGTGGACCAGGTACGCCAGTAGCTCGCGGTAGTCCAGGTGCCGGACCGTCGCCCGGCGCTCCACCAGTTGCGCAAACCCGGCGGATACCAACCCGTACAACGCCTTGCCGACGTCGAACTCCGCCAGGGCCGTGGCCTCGACGACGGCGTGGACATCGTGCTGGCCGTCCAACAACGGGACGATGCGGCGCTGCTCCTCCGTGAGCGTCACGTCGCTCGCGGACAGCCGCGCCCGGTCGACGCGGAACACCATGTCGAAGGACGGGATCTTCTTCTCGATCAGGCTCCATTCGTCGATCCGCCGCGCTCCCTCGAGCAGCAACCCCTCGGGGTTGATCGAGGCGAGAAAATCCTGTCCTTCCGGCCGCACGTTGCTCTCGAACGTGAAGGTCCCCTTCCTCCACGTGAACAGGAAATACACCGCCTCTTCGACCTGGACCTGGGCGAACCGCTCGAGCTCCGCGCGCGCCACGCGCCCGGACGCCACCAGGATCTCACCCAGGCGCTTGTGCCCGGCGCTCTGCTGACCGATCGCTTCGGCGAGTTGCTCCCGCGTGATCCGGCCACTCTTGATCAGCATGTCGCCGAGGCGATCCCGGCGATTGGCGACGGCGGCGTACGTGATGCGGCCGGTGTCGAGGTAGATGTTCCCTTGGAGCACGCCGTCGGTGAGTGCCAGGCAGCCCGTCTTCTTGCCCAGCGCGAGCAGCTGAAGCACGTCCGGCAGCGCCGCTTCCTCGAGTTTTCCCTGGATCGCTACCACGGCGACGGCTTCCCTCAGCGGGGTTCGAGCCGGAGGATCAGGTCTTCGAACCGCTTCTCGCCTGGCCCCGGCGCTATGAAAATGTGCAACGGCGGCACGGTAACGTTCAAGGCCTCGGCGACTTGATCGGGCAGCGTCACCTCCCATTCCCCTGGCGGCACGCCGGCCTTGTAAAACCCGCCGTCCGCGTAGGTCATGCACGCGATCTCGAGGCCGGTGTTGAGTTCCCGGAGCAGAATGGGTACGCCGCCCACGCCCATCCCGTCGAGCAGCACGATGCCGGCGAGCTCCGCGCCGACCACCACCGGGATGTCGACCGACTGGAAGCTGTTGGGAGACGGGCGGACGCGGATCACGCGGGCCGGTAGCACGTAGAGGGGGTTGTCGAACGCGAGCGAATCGACGTCGATGTCGATCGGCTCGTACGGGAACAGATCCCACGCCCTGAACCGGCCGTCAGCGTCGGTTTCCTCGAGCCGTCCGCCGACTCGCACGGGGATGCCCTCCAGCCCCGGTTCGCCGGGGTCGCGCAGCCCATCGCCGTTCTCGTCCACGAACACGGCCCCGGCGACGCCACCGCGCCCCAGGTCGCCTCCGTCGGTCCACCGGATGAAGCGGGTGTCGGGATCCCACGCGGCTGATCCGTTGACGAACATGATGCCGTCACTGCCCGAGCCCGTGCTGAAGCGGCTGCGGGTGCCGACCCGCGGCCCCGGCAGCGCGGTCGTGAGGCCGATGTCAAGCGTCAGGCCGCCTACCCGTGTCCAGCCGAGGCCGACGTCCGCGCGGATGCCGCGGATGCGGCGCCCGAGGTTTGCCATCAGCTGGCCGAGCCCCTGGCTTGGCTCGACGCTCAGAAAGCCGCGCAGCGTCGTTCGCCGGAGCCAGGTCCAGGGTCCCGTCAGCACCACATCGCCGCCCAGCTCGACCGCGGACCGGCTCGCGTCTGGCGCGCTGTCGTGACGGAACGCGTCGTGCCGGAAGCCCAGAGAGTACCGCACCCGGCCCAGGCGAGCCGTGGCCGTGGCGAGCTCGAATGCGCGGGAGCTGCCGGGGGCGCTTGAGCGCACGGCGCTGAGTTGCAGGTAGAGCGAGCCCTGAAGGGCGCCGGGGCGCCAGAACGCCGACCCTTCCGTGCGGCGCCGCTCCAGGAATGTGCCAGCGAAGCCCAGACCCGACAGGGCAAACGCGGTATGGCCCGCGTTCACCCGGAGGTCCTCGGTCGGCTCGAACGCCACGGTGGCGCTCACGTGTCCGTTGGCCACGGCTTCACCCGTGAGCGCCAGCGCCGGGAGCGGCGCGCCGGACACGACGGCATAGGGCTGCCACACGTCAGCCCGTCCACCGCGGAAGAACGCGTCCCACCCGCCTTGCAACGTGAGCCGGCTCGACACGCCGTAGCGGGCATCGGCGCTGATCACGCCGTCGCATGGGTCGAAGCGGCAGCGGCCTCCCGCTACCGCATACTCGAACCGTCGAGTCGGCAGCCGGCTGAACGGCACGCGCACGGTGCGCCGCTGGCGCACCACTTCACCGGCCGGTCCGTAGAGCACCAGCTCAAACGGATTCTGGCCGTAGCGTAGCTTGAGGGGGACGCGATACGCGCCCAGCGCGCTCACTTCGTCGTACGCTTGCAAGCGACCGCGCTGGTACAACTCGACTTCCCACCCCGCCGGGACCGCGCCGACGACCTGTTCTACCTCGAACTCGGACGACCGGATGAACGGGGCGTTGGTGACGGCGAAGCCTTCGACCAGGCGCGCACGACGGCCGTTGGATTGCACGTCCCCGATCTGTACCTGCTGCAGCCACGGCCGGTCGGTCCACGCCCTGCTCCACGACGCCTCGAGCCTCGCGCGGCCGAACGCCCCGACGTGCCAGAATCGCGGTCGTGCTTCGACGCTGCCGCCGAACAGGGTGCCGCCAACTCCCAGGTCCAGCGTGTAGTCCTGGGTGGGGGCTTCGGCCGACGTGCGCAGCGACCACGATACCAGCGCGCCGTCGGCCACCCGCTCCACCGGGTGCAGCTCGAGGGCGTCCGGCTCACGCCGCGACACCGCCAGAAGCGCGTGGCGGCGCTCGCGCCGCGCGCGTCGCACCACGGGGAGCCGCGCGGTCTGGCCGACCAGGGCCGAAAGGTTGGCCCACGCGACGCGCGTGGCCGTCCCCAGGGCGCGATCGAGTACCTTCGTCGCCACGAACAGGTCGCCGTCCCACCACACGGCATCGTAGGCGCCAAGCGCGATCAGGGTGTCTCCGAGCATCAGCCGGCCCCGCGCTGGGTTGAACCGCACACTGAGCCGGCCCGGCTCGAGGATCGCGACGACCGAATCCCGCTCCGCGTACGTCTCGAGCTGGACTTCGGTCATCTCGAGGACCTTGCGGAGCGGGAGGAGCAGCGTGGAGTTGTAGGCCAGTGCCGACACGATCTCCGAAGGCCCCTCGTGGATGTCGAGCTGGATGACGGCCGGGACGAGCAACGTGTCTTCCTGCGCACGGGCCGAAATCGACCGACCCGCCGCGAGGAGGCCCGCGAGGAGCAGGGCGCTCCGGGCGCGCGCTCGCGCGTGGCGGAACGGTGAACCGGTGAACGCGGACACGGGCCTCGTCTCGCGCCCGCCTACGGCACATCGAGCGCCACCGAGTCCGTGACGGTGGCGGCGGGGAGCGCCTGGCCCTTTTGCAGGTCGGAGCGGTCCGAAGTCAGCGTGAGTCGGAGGAGGTAGTCCCCGGGTTCGAGGGACGCGAGCGGGAACGTGAAGCGGCGGTACATCGGGTAGTAGACCGCCATCACCACGGACCAGGAGCGCGCGCGGCGTCCGCTCGCGTCAACGACGTCGAAGGTGGCGGTGCCGAGGTAGGCGCCGTTCCCCTGGCGGGTGAACCGGGCCCCCGCCTGGAGTGAGTCGCCTCGAACCACAGCGATGAAGTCGCTGATGGTCACGCCGGTGGTCACGAGCCCCTTCCGATAGGTGACGGACGTGACCAGCTGGATCTCGAGACTCACGCCGGCCTGGACGGCCGTGTCCGTGCTCGCCACGGGCACCGACCCGCCGCGCGCCGTCACGATCAACCGGGACCAGTACTCGCCATCGGGGAGATCGGCCGGCGGCTGCGCCAGCAGCCGTACAACCTGCCGGTCCCCGGGCTCGAGACGAACACGCCGCGGGAACGGCCGAATCCAGCCGGCCGCCGACGGAAACTGGGGCGGCGGGTCCTCCATCCGCCTCACGAAAGGTGTGCCCGTCGAATCCGTGTCCACGAAACCGAACTGCAGGTTGATCTCCGCCTCCTCGGGGCGGTCGCCGGCGTTTCCCAGCGTGATCTGGGTCGAGGGGGCCTTCTCGTCCATGAACACCGCGGTGGGCGAGACGAAGATGGCGTGGATCGCGGCGGGCAGCAGCAACAGTCCTGCGAGGCTCCCCCCGAATGCCAGCACTCTTACGCTCCAGCGACCTGCCACGGCTAAGTCCCCAGGTTGAAGACGGTGACCGAGATTGTTGCAATGTAGGTGCCGGATGTCTGGCCCGGCACCGGTGATACGGTTCCCCCCAGCCAGATATGCAGTTTGCCATTCGGGCCCAGCGCGGCCGTGACGGGCCCGTGCGGGTCGAACAGGGACCGATGCGCGATGCCGTGCGGGAAGTCAAGGCTTCCGTCGGTGCCGCCGAACGCGACGGGCAGCGTTGCCCCGCTGGCGGCCGTGAGTGCCGTCGGCAAGAGCAACTCTACTCTCACGGGGAGGCCCGCCGCTCCCTGGATCTCGAATTCCCCGGACAGGCGGGGGTGGTTGCTCGGCACGGACGTCGGGATGCCGGGGAACACGGTACCGAAGGTGAGGTTCCGCCGGGCGATCACGACGAGCGGTCTGCCCGGAATGATCGCCGCGGCCCGGTCCTGGGCAGCTGCTGCGCCTGGGGAGTGGGCAATCGTCGCCGCGACGAGGCTCACCGTCGCCAGCTTGATTCCCATGGGACTACCCTCCGCCCTTCAGGGCCCCACCGGCACGAACCGGCGACCACCCGAGGGCGGCCGCCGGTTTCGCCAGGCGGCGGTTACACCGGTCGACCGGTAGACGGGCGCTAAATGTACGCCACCGTGAGCGTGATAGTCCCGGTGTATGTGCCCGTGGTCGTCCCCAGCGCCGGCGCCACGCTGCCGATGATGCCAACGGTCAGCGTCCCGTCGTCCGGGAAACCCGAGTTATCGATGATCGTCGTTACGCTCACGGCGTTCGGGTTGAACGTCGTGAACGTCGTCGGGAACGGGTCCCAGATGAGCCCGTCCGAAGCCCCGAACGAGATCGGGATGTCCCCTCCCGGCCCGGTCAATACCGTGGGCAGCGTGAACGTGAGTGACACGCTCGCGCCCGGCTCACCACTGACGTCCCACCGGCCCCCGTCAGCCGCCTCATCCGCGATCGTCCCGACCAATCCGGCGATGACCGAGCCGAACTGGAGATCGTTCACTCCCGAAGCCGTGAGCGGCGCGAACCCGAGCACCAGCGCGATGGCGTCAATGGACGCCGCCGCCGTTACCTGGGCCGCCGCGCGGCTCGACGGTACGGTAGTGAGCGCGATGATGAGCCCGGCCGCCGTTGCGGCGTTCCGGAGCCCGTTGACACGAACCATGGTCTCCCCCCTTTTGCTCGCCTGTCTAGAGTGGTGTGCGTACGTTCGCGTGAGTCGCGAACACCCGATCAATGCCTCGATTAAGCAAGCCACACGCCATGCTCCCCTCTATCTTTCGGCACGCAAGTCATTGGCGGGCAATTCGTTGCGTGGCGCCGCCCGGCCTCCCGCCAGGCCTAAGCTATGGCGACCGGGCTACAGGTGTGGTTGCCGGTCAGCGCAAGGGGGAGATGAGATACGCGTTGGTGCGGGAACACGCAAGGGTCTGAATGAAGACCTCTTGCGTCCCAGACAGACGGCGACCAACGTTGCGCGCCTCCCGCGGAGCCGGAGATTCGCCATGAGAGCGCGACGCAACATCCTTCTCGCCATCGTTTGCCTCGCCGGTCGGGCGGTGGCAGCGCAGGCGCCCCAGGCGGACGTGTTGTTACTCGGCGGTCACGTGCTGGACGGGGCCGGGAATCCCTGGGTCAGGCACGATGTGGCCATTCGAGGCGACCGCGTGGTATTCGTGGGCAGCGCGCGGGACGCGCGGTTGAGCGCGCGCGACACGGTGAACGTGTCCGGCCTGCTCATTACGCCTGGTTTCGTGGACATGCACAGCCATGCCGAGTTCGAAACGCCACACGGGCGCGCGGCGCTTTCCTTCTTATACCAGGGCATCACCACGGCCGTTGTCGGCGTGGACGGAGGCGGTACGAATAATCTGCGCGAGACGTTCGAGGGCTACGTGACGGCGGGGATCGGTCTCAACGCGTTGCACTACGTGGGGCAGGGGGCCGCGCGCGGCGCAGTAATGGGTGCGGCGGACCGCGCGCCCACCGCGCAAGAAATGGAGGCGATGAAGGCCTATATCCGGAAGGGCATGGAAGAGGGTGCGCTTGGGCTATCCACCGGCCTGTTTTACTCCCCCGGGTTCTTCGCGTCCACGGACGAGGTCGTCGAGCTCAACCGCGTCGCCGCCGCGTACGGGGGGATCTACGACACGCACGATCGCGACCTGGGCGCGGCCTACCAGGGCATCGGATATTTCAACTCGACGAAGGAAGGAATCGAGATCGGCGAGCGCGCCGGCACGCCGGTGATCTTCAGCCACTTCAATCCACAGGGACGCCACAACTACGGCCGGGCGAATGAAGGGGCCCGCCTGATCGAGGAGGCGCGCGCGCGCGGCGTGAACGTGATGGCCGCCCAACATCCCTACAACGCCACGCAATCGAGCCTCAGCGCTTATGCCATTCCACGCTGGGCATCGGTCGGTGGGCAGGCCGGGATGGTGCGGCGATTTGAGGATCCGGAGATCGTTAAGCGGCTCGACATCGAAACCGTGGAAATGCTCGAGATTCGTGGCGGGGCCGGGAAGATCCTGTTTGTGGACGAGCGGCCGGAGTTGAATGGCAAGACGCTGGCCCAAGTGGCGACCGGTTGGGGACTCCCGGTTCCGGCGGCGGTACGGCGGATTCTGCGTGACGGCAACGCCTCGGTGATGAATCTGGAACTGTACGACGACGCGAACACCCGATACCTCGCCACCAGGGATTGGATGATGACGTGCACGGACGGGCGAACGCCCGAGCCCGGACGGGAGGTGGTGCATCCACGACCGTACGGCGCGTTCACCAAGAAGCTGAGGTGGCTCGTCCTCGAGGACTCGGTCATCAGCCTGCCGTTCGCCGTTCGCGGCATGACCTCGCTCGCTGCCACGTTCCTCGGTGTTCCGGACCGCGGCCTGGTCCGCCCGGGCTTCTACGCGGACCTCGCCGTGTTCGACGTGGCGCGGATCCGCGATCGTGCGACGTACGAGAACCCCCACCAGTACTCCGAGGGCACGGTGCACGTGCTGGTGAACGGGACGTTCGCGATCCGGGACGGAAAGCACACGGGAGCGCTCGCGGGGAAGCCGATTGTGCGGGGCGGAAAGGTGTACGGCCGGAGCTAGCCGGGGCGGGCTCGTCGCGCTTGTGCAGCGGTCGCGGCGTGAGCGAGGACGGGCGAGTGTGAGCCGCAGGCGCCCACGGCGCTCACTCGCCCGCTTGCTCATCGCCAACCACCGCTACTCAGAATGCGCCCGCTCCGGCCGAGTACAGCGCGTTGAAGATCAGCTTGAACGTCCCCCGTGGTTGCGAGCGGAACTGGGGCTGAAACGCGAACAGCACGGCCTGCCCTCGCCCGTGCCGCACGCGGACGACGGCGGGGCGTCCCGCGAGATACCGGTCCTCACCAATGGCCCAGCCGCTCATCAACAGGTTCTCGCGGGCATACGACGCCACGACCTCGGCGGGCGATGGGCCCGCATCCGGGATGTTCACCTGACCGCCTTCCCGCGTCTTGGACGCCCGCACGACTTCAAACGCGCGGCTGCGTCGGAAGAACGCGGCGGCCTCGGGCTGCATCCCGTGAGCGATGGGGTGCGTCACATCGATCTGGGCCCGGATCAGCGTACCGGGAATGAAGAAGTCCTGGTCCGACACGCCTGCCACGGCGTTCCGTACCGGCAGGCCGAGTTGGTCCATGACGAAGTCACTCGCGTCGTCGAACGCGACGATCGTGCCGCCGTTCCGGACGTAACGGTCGAGCGCGGCCACGCCGGTGGCGCCGATGCCGCCCACGAACTCATCGGGCATGGTGCCGGGGGCATGTCCGTTCAGGATCGCGTCCGCCGCCTGGTCGGGAAGCAGAATCGCGTCGTAGCGTGACAGGTCGCCGCTCTGGATGTCGCGATTGTGCACGGTGTCCACCGGGAAGGCGTACTGCTCGAGCAGCCACAGTGTCCATCCCTGATCGTCCACGGGCGCCCAGGACTTGTACAGCCCGACGCGCGGCAGTTTGAGCGCGCGCAGCGCTTCGCCGGGGCGCGTCGTGAGCGCCGTAAAGTCCACGCCCACTTCGCGCGCCGCCGTCTGGAGCCGTTGCTCGGTGCCTGCGCGCCGTTCGACGACAAACGTGCCGGCGTCGTGGCGCGTGGTTCCGTCCACGAACGCGGCGGCCGCCCAGTGCACCTGCTCCCCCTGCGCCAGCAGCCGGTTCACGGCCCTGGCACTCGCGTTCACCCGGCGTGACAGTGCATAGCCGAACCCCGCTGTCCCGCGCACCTCGCCACTGGGCGTGGCCGAGTCACCGACCGCCTGCGTCGTCGCGGTGAAACGGTCGTTCACGCGAACGACGTTCGCGCCGATCTGCATCGCGAGCGTCCAGCCGGAGAGGTCATACGGCGGCTCGGGTGGGCCGCCGCGGTACAACCGGCGGTCGGGGTACCGCTGCCGCTCCATCAGGTTCATCACCAGCGGCCGGTAGGCTTGAGCCGCGGGCACGATGTACGTCCCCGGGGCGTATTCCGCTCCGCCCGCCCGGAACGCTCGTGTTGCGCGCTGGACCTCTACGCCGCCCCGGCGAAAGATGTTCACGAACTCCCGCGCGGCGCTGGGGTCCCACTGATTGGCGGACAGCAGGTAGGCGTAGGGGCTGCCGCGCTCGCCGGCCTCGATGGCGTCGCGACCCATCTGCCACGCGTTGAACAGCGTCTCCTCGCGGTAGTTGGCGGCCAGGTTGAGCACCGCGAGCGACGCTTCGCGCATGTAGTTGACCGCGTCACGGAAATGCGACTCCCCGGACTTCCACGGATAGGCGTAGAACATGCTCGTGCCGTCCGTGCGCGGGACGTCGCCCTTCCGGGCGGCGATCGTTTCGGGCCAGCGGGTCGTGTCGTAGCGGGTCGGCGTCGGGAACGCATGCGACGTCTCGGTCAGAATGCCGATCATGTTGTGGTAGTACGGGGCCAGGCGCATGCCGCCGTTCCACCACATGTCGTACACGACGCGTGAGACGTATCCCGGCATGTGCAACGCGGCGTAGCGAGCGGCCATGGCCGCGCCCACCATGTTGACGCCGGCCGTCACGCCAGGGTGAATATCCGGATTCACCGGATCCGAGTACGGTGGAATCACGATCCGCGTGTGTGCCGGGCCGGTCTGGTGGTGGTTGTAGATGATCTGCGGGTACCACTCGTGGTAGAACACCTTGGACGCGGCCCACGTCTCCGGCTGCGTGATCATGAACCAATCGCGGTTGTTGTCCGTTCCGACGTACGGCTGCCCCAGGCGTGGCGGCTCCGTCACCTCGAACGGCGTCCCCTTGTGCTCGCGATACCACGGCACGTCGCTGGCGCTGGCCTCGGGGTTCATGTGAGGCATGAGGAGCGCCACCACGTTGTCCCGGATCTTGCGCATCTCTGGTGAGTCGTCCGACGCCACGCGCCAGATCAGCTCCGGCATCAATTGGCCCGTGGCGTATTCCTGGTCATCCAGGCCACCGTCAACCCAGACGATCGCGCGTCCCTCCCGCGCGATCTGCCGCCCCTCAGTTTCCGGAATGCGGGCGCGGGACAAGCGCTCGCTGATGGATCGCCAGCGCTCGAGGGCCCGCATGTTCTCTTCGCTCGACACGGTGATCAGGTACATCGGTTTGCCGCGCGCCGACTTTCCGATCTCGCGCATGGCGACGCGGTCGCTCGCGGCGTCGAGCTTCCGGTAGTAGGCGATCATCTGGTCGTAGTCGGCCAGCTGGTAGTCCGCGCCCGGCTCGAAGCCAAAGGTCTCGGCGGGGCGAGGGAGCTGTTGAGCCGCGGCGGACGGCGTGACCAGGGCGACCAGGGCGGCCACGGTGCCGGACACGATGCGAACCATTGCCGGTTTCCTTGTGGTTGAGGCGTTGCGGAGGGCCTTCCCAAGGTGCAATCTCGGCGACACCTGGTCAATCAGGCGGCTTGGTGCGCGGCGCGACTGCTGATGGTCTTCAGAAAGAGCGCCTGAGTCCCAACGGTCCACGTCCGGCGCGTGAGCCCTCACCGGCCTATCCCTGGCCCTTCCGAGTCGGCGTGAATCGCACGCTCGCGTGCCCCAGCCCGACGGGCCACCGCATCACCGTCGCGTGCCCCTGTACGGTTTCCTCCAGCCCGCGCTCCGATTTCGCG
>JACQHC010000119.1 GCA_016199245.1 Gemmatimonadota bacterium
CCACGAGGACGTAGAGCGCGACGGATAGGACAATGGCCGGCGCGCGGCGAAGGGCGCCAGCGGCGCCGACGGCCGCGAGGACCAGCGCCGGCACGGCAGCGGCATACCACGCCGGACCGGGGAGCGTGGGGAGCGCAAGCCCTCCAAGCGCTCCCAGGGCCCGCAGATCCAATCCTTCAAGCATCGCTCCGATCCCGGCCTGCCGGGCCTCGGTGAGATACGTCCCATAGTTGGGTGCGAGGGCCGGGTCGGCCACGTGTCCCTGGCTCGCGACCCAGAGCACCCAGGGCAGCACGGCCGCAGCGGCAGCCACGGCGGCCGTCGCCGCCAGACGCCGCTCACGCCGTACGAGAAACGCGATGACGACGCCGGCCACGACGGCCACGCCAATGCTGCGCGTAAGCGTGGCCAGCCCGGCGAGCAGGCCCGCGACGGCTGCGTGCTTCGTGGAGGGCACCTGGCGGTCGGCGATCGCGACGGCGCCCGCGGCAATGACGAGGAACAACGGCTCCGAAAACCTCAAGCCCACGATGGTGAGAAGTGGGAAGGCGGTGAACCCGAGACCGAGCGCTGTGAGAGAGAGCCACGCGGGAAGATCCAGCCGGCGGGCGTGGGCGGCGACGATCCACGCCGCGGCGCCCAGGGCCGCCGCGTCAAACAGGGCGAAGAGCGCTACGTTTTGGGGAAAGGCAGGCCAGATCCGCCACAAGACGCTGAGGACGGCCGGGTACAGGAACGGGAAGTGGATGATCGGCAGCGGGTCGGGCAGGTGGATGTTGCGGTAGCCCTGACCTTCGGCCAGCGCCTTGGCGCCCACGACGTAGATTCCGTCGTCGTAGAACACGCCCACGAGCGCGTCGCTTTGCGCCCAGAGCGCCACGGCGAACACCACGAGCCCCAGCACTTTGGGACCCGGCCCGGTCGCTGCGCGCTCGTTCACCCCTCGCATCCCGCGGCGCGCGCCCGCTGCTCCAGGACCTCGAGCCGCGGTTCGTCGGGACGAAGCGAGCGCACGCGCGCGACCGATCGGGACGCTTCCCAGCAATAGCCCGCCTGCAGCGCCGCGTCGGCCGCGAGAAACCAATACTGCCACACGTGGGGGAACTGCCACGCCTGGCGGCGGCGCCACGTCATGGCTTCGAGAGGCCGGCCCCGCGCCGCGGCGATCTCCGCTCGGGCCGCCAGGTAGCGAGCGTCCCCCGCGTTCACCTCCGCCATCCGGTCGGCCACGGCTTCGGCCGAGTCCACGAGGCCGGCCCGGAGATACGACGCAGCGGCCCGCACGCCGGCCTCGATCCGCATCGAGTCCAGCCGAAACGCCACGTGGAAGTACTGGGCGGCGTCGGCCCACCGACGGTCCTCTTCCATGCGGTAGGCCAGGGTGGACCATACGACGGGGTGCAATGGATAGACGACGAGCGCACGCCGGAGCAGCGCTTCGCCCTGGCCGCGGTCGCCTGCGTCGTACGACAGCGCCCCGGCCACGAGATACGCGCGATATGATCCGGGGGCGTCCCGCACGAGTTGCGGGAAGAAATGGTTGTTGTCACGCCAGGCCGGCAGACGCGTAGCCGTGCCAACGAGGCCGGCCGCGACGGCGAGCGCCGCGAGGGCCACGCCGACCCGATACCAGCTGGCCTCGGTCCAGGCGACCAACCAGCCGAACACCAGCACAGCCCCCACCGAAGGCAAGTACAGCGTGCGCTCCGCCAGGAGAACGCCGGTCGGCACGACGAGGTTCGACACGATGAGCAGCGTGCCGCCGATCCACGCGAGCCCAAGCGTGATCATCGGAGCGCGCCGCCTGATGCGAAAAGCGAGCCACACGAGCCCGACGAGTCCCGCGAGTCCCAGCACTCCCCGCACGGTGAGCCGAGCCGCCACGGGCAGGAAATCGGGCGAGTAGTCGGCGGACAACCGGGCCGGGAACCACAACAGCCGGACATATTCCAGCACCACCGGGGCCATGACCAGCACGCGGCCGAGCAAGCCCTCGCCTTCCAGCCCGGCGGCCGCGTGGTCGCCTGCCAGGTCGCCCACGACGCTCGCGCGCACCCAGAGCCATTCCGCGGCCAGCACGACGGCCGCGCCCCACAGCACGCCGTGCCGGCCCCACGCAGCGGCGAGCGGTTCGTCGTGCAGGCCGGCATCGAACCAATCACTGAGCAGGAACAGCCCGGGGATAGCGAAGGCCGTTTCCTTCGCTGCCAGGCCGGCGGCGATTGCGCCGAGCGCGCCGAATGACGCGGCCCAGCGGCGCGGCCCCATGTACCCCCGACGAGCCAGAACGCCGTCGGCTCGGTAGGAGAGGACGGCGGCCAACGCTAGACATGCCGCCAGGACTTCCGCGCGACCTACCACGTTGGCCACGGCCTCGACGTGTACGGGATGGACGGCGAACGCCAGGGCGGCCGCGCCGGCGCCCACCACGCCAAGCCCGGAGCGTGCCAGCATGAACACCAGCGCCGTCGAGGCCGCATGCAGCAGTACGTTCACCACGTGGAACCAGCGCGGGTCCCCCCCGCTCACGGCCCAGTCCGCCGCGAAGGACATCTCGGTCAGTGGCCGGTAGAGCGCATAGCCCCACCACGTCGTGGTGAGGATCTCTCTCCAGTTGGCGAGCGAGTGGAGCAGCGTCTTGTTTTGGATGATGTGGACGTCGTCGTACACGAACTGGTAGCCGGCGGTGACCGCGAACGCGCCGGCGGCGACCAGCGCGGCCGTCGCCATCACCACGCGATCGCTGGACACGCCCTTCACGAGGTAGGCGCGCCCGACGCACCGCGGAGCCTGGTGAGGACGGGCAGCTCGCCGGGCCGGTCCGGAGGCGGCGCGTACCGCCACACCTCCCAGCCGGCATACCGGGCGAGCAGGGGCTCGTTCAACTCGTAAAGGTCGCGGGCAAACACGATCCCCCGGTCCAGTCCGACCGCATTGCGCCACACCAGGTAGCCGTACAGCGTGAAGCCCGCGAGGTCGCGACGCAGCTCCACCTGACAGGCCTCCGGCGGCGTGTATCCTCGGCGGAACCGCACGGTGGGGTCAGGCCACGTTTTCTCGAGCGGCGGGACCGACGTGACCGAATCCAGAGTCGCTTGGAGGCGGGCCGCTGCGACATCGCCGCGCCACTCAGCGGTCTCAGCAGACCGCAGCCACAGGAACAGGTCGCACGTGTCCAGCCGCCGGTACGCCCGTTCGACCAGGCCCGGCGGAATCCCGAGCGCCCACAACCGAACGCCAATTCTGCTCCCAAGGCTCTCGGGGATGAGAACGAGGGCGCTGCGCACGCCGAGCCGTGCGAGCTCGCGCTCGGGGTGCCGCTTTAGCGTTGCGAGGCCGCCCCGATAGGCATCCCAGCGGATGGGGAGGATGCCGACCCACCCCCAGAGCACCACGAATAGGGCCGCGGCCGACACCGCCACGTCCCACCGCAATCGCCGTGGCTTTGCGCGCCGTGCCAGCATCCACGCCACGCGCCACGCGCGGGCGGTGCCGATCACGAGCATCGGGGCAGCGGCGTAGTAGAACCGCGGCCCGATGTAGAACCCCGAGTGCCAGTAGAAGAAGTACAGCAGGGGCGCGGCCATGATAGCGGTAACGACGACCACGTCCGGCCACGCGCGCTGCCGGCCGAACACGGCCCACGCGGCGAGCGGCAGCAAGGCGGGAATCGGCCACTCGTAGAGGTAGATGTGGAGTCGTCGAATGGCGATCGCCATGTTCGACAGGGCGGTGAGCGGCGTGTAGGGCTGCCCCCAGGGATCACCATGAAAACCGAGCCCGTGTTCCGCGCCGTACACGGCCGAGTAGCCGAGCGTGAGCGGACTGCCGTAGATCCGCCAGTTGAGCCAGCCCCACGCGGCCATAACCGGAAGCCCGCCCGCGATCATCCACGGGAGAGCGCCAATCCGTCGCCGCGCCGCGAGCCAGACCAGAACCGGCACGGCAGCAGCCACGGCGTCCAACGGCCGCGTGGCCGCACAGGCGGCAAGGGCGCACCCGGCAGCCGTGAAATGCGGCACGCGCGGATGCCGCGGGGCCAGTACCAGGGCCCACGCAGCCAGTGCGAGCGTCACCGCACTCACGTGGTTCATGTACGTGCCCGACATGAACAGGACCCATGAGGACAGGGCCCATAGGACCGCGGCGACGATTCCCGTCCTCCGACCGTAGAGACCGCGGCCCACCAGATACACGAGCACGAGGCTCACGCCGCCCAGGACCGGGTTGACCAGCCACTCTCCACGAGCCAGCAGCCCGAAGGTCAGCAACACCGTGTGGCCGGGGGGATACTGTGAGGTCCAGCCGGCGCTGGTGATCCACGTGTGCGTGGCCAGAAACGCGGCCGGGGGCTCAGGCGGCGGCGCGGCCAGGTGGCCCGCCGCGAGCACGCGCGCGTGGAACAGCTGCGCGATCTCGTCCACCAGGTGCGGATTGGCGGCGAACACCACACGCATCACGACCACCGAAGCGGCCGTCAGCAAGATGGCCAGGCCTCCCACTGTGACCCCCGCGCCCGGCGCCGGCCAGGACATCCCCGCCGGCCGGATACGCACGGCCAGGCGTCCCGCGATCAGCGCGCCCCCTGCGACGGTCACGATGCCGATTCCCCAGGACGCGACGTGCGGCAACCAAATGGGGCCCTGGTCAGGCGCGCCGCTCCACTGAGGAAGCGGGAGGAGCGGTAGCACCAGCACCGCGGCGCCGAGCGCGAGCCAGAGCCCGCGGGCGAGCGCCGGAATCACCGCGGACCGCGTTTGGGCCGGAACAGATTGAAGCGCAGGATGTGCCACAGCGCCGCCGCGCCATCCCGCCAGTCGATCTTCTTCCCCTCGGCATACGTGCGCCCGTTGTAGGAAATGGGGACCTCCCAGATCCGGGCGCCCGCTTGCGCCAGCCGGGCGGTGAGCTCGACTTCAATCCCGAACCGGTCGGAAACGAGCGGGAGCGACTTCATCAAATCGGCCCGGACCATCTTGTAGCAGGTCTCCATGTCCGTGAGGTTGAGATCGGTGAACATGTTGGAGAGCAGGGTCAGGAGCTTGTTGCCCACGGAGTGCCAGAAGTAGAGCACACGCCGCGGTCCCGCCTGGAACCGGGAGCCGAACACCGCATCCGCCCGGTCCTGGCGGATGGGCTCGAGCAGGACGGGCAGCTCGGCCGGGTCGTACTCCAGATCCGCGTCCTGAACCACGATGACGTGTCCCGTCGCGGCCTGGATGCCCGTGCGGACGGCCGCGCCCTTGCCGAGGTTCTTCGGGTGTTGGAGCAGGCGGTCCACGACGCCGTCACGCTGGAGCCGCTCCAGGATTCCACCGGTGGAATCGGTGGACGCATCGTTGACACACACGATCTCGATGTTGAGCGGCGCCTCCCGCAGGCGACGGACGGCCCGTTCCACGGTGGCCGCCTCGTTGAACGCCGGCATGACGGCAGAGACGCGGATGTCATTGAAATCCGTCGGGATGGTCATGAGCGAAGCACCGGCAGCTCGCTCTCGTATTTCGCCAGCTTCCGGTACAGCGTGGACGGATCGATCCCCAGCACTTCCGCCGCGCGGGTCTTGTTGCCGCCTTCGGCCTGGAGCACCCACATGATGTAGGCGCGCTCGATGATCTCGAGCGTCGGATTGCGCGCCGCGCGCTCGCCGGTCAGCGGTTGCGGCGGCGGGGCCACGATGCGCTCGGGGAGGGCCGCGACGTCGATCTCCTGGCCCGCTGTGAGCACCACCGCCCGCTCCAGGGCGTTCTCCAGCTCGCGCACGTTGCCGGGCCAATCGTACACCCTGAGGGCGTCGAACGCCGCGGGGCTGAGCCGTTTGACACCCTCGCTCCGCGCGGTCGCGACACGTTGCAGGAAGTTCTCGGCGAGCAGGGGGATGTCCTCGCGCCGCTCACGCAACGGAGGCAGGTGCAGGGCGATCACGTTCAGCCGGTAGTACAGGTCGGAGCGGAACCGAGCCGCCCGGATCTCTTCATCCAGGTCCCGGTTCGTTGCCGCGATCACGCGCACGTCCACCGGTACCGCCTCCGTCGCGCCCACGGGGAGAATCTCGCGCTCCTGCAACACGCGGAGCAGCTTCACCTGCGTGGACGGTGGGATCTCGGCGATCTCGTCCAGAAAGAACGTGCCCCCCCGCGCCGCGGCGAACAGTCCCTGCTTGTCCCGTACGGCCCCGGTAAACGAGCCCTTTACGTGCCCGAACAGCTCGGACTCGAGCAAGCTCTCGGGCAGCGCGCCACAATTGATGGACAGGAACGGGCCGTCGCTCCGCTGTGACAGCTCGTGGATGTACCGGGCGATGACTTCCTTGCCGGTGCCGCTCTCGCCCTGAATCAGCACGGTGGACTCCGTGCGGCCCACCTGCTCGGCGAGTCTCAGCACCTCCACAAAGCGGCCGGCGCCGCCGACAGGCTGCACCGAGGTCGAACGATCCCTCCGTCGGATCTCGCTCTTCAGCTCCCGGTTCTCTGACCGCAGGGCCCGGTACTCCGCGGCGCGGCGGCAGATCGCTACCAGGTCGTCGTTGGCGAACGGCTTCTGGATGTAGTAGAACGCGCCCTGGTTGACGGCCTGGATCGCGCTCTGCAGCTCGGCCTGCGCGGTCATCAGAATCACCGGCAACTCGGCATCCCGCTCGCGCGCCGCGCGCAGGATGTCAATGCCGGTCACCTTCGGCATCTTGATGTCGGACAGGACGATGTCGGGACCGTGCTCCGCAAGCGCGTCGAGACCCGCGCGGCCGCCCTGAGCCGCCAGCAC
Organism: Gemmatimonadota bacterium; assembly: GCA_016199245.1. Classification (GTDB taxonomy): domain Bacteria; phylum Gemmatimonadota; class Gemmatimonadetes; order Gemmatimonadales; family GWC2-71-9; genus JACQHC01. Next base: position 6,763 of record JACQHC010000119.1, read on the forward strand.
GTCAAAGCCATGGTTGCGGAGCAGGATCCTGAGCGAGTCCAGGATCCCGGACTCATCGTCCACCACGAGCAGCCTGGGCCTGCGCTCCGTCACGTTGCGCTCCGACCCGCGGCGTCCGTCCCCGTTCCCGCGGCTCCACGCGGCAGCAGTACGGTGAACGCCGTGCCGTGGTTTTCCCGCGTGTCCACCAGCACGACGCCGCGATGGGCCTGCACTGCCCGATGCACGATGGCGAGACCCAGGCCGGACCCGCCCGCGCGATTGGTCACGAACGGCTCGAACATCCGTTCTCTGACTTCCGGCGCGATACCAGGTCCGTTGTCGCTGACGGACAGCAACACCGGATCCTCGAGGTGAACACCAGCCGGCACGTCTCCGGCCCGTGCCGGTCGCGCCTCGACAATCACGCGCGCCCGGGTCCCACTTGCCTGCACGGCATTGAGCACCAGGTTGACGACGACCCGATTGAGCAGGTCTTCGTCTCCCTCCACCAAGGCCGCGACGCCCCGCACCTCGAGCGTGGCGCCGGGCAGGCAGTCAGGATGCCCCCGGACGACGTCCACGGCCCCGCGAGCCACGGCCAGGAGATCGAGCATCAAGCACTTCGTGACGCGCACGCGCGAGAAGTCGAGGAACTCGTTGAGCAGTCGACTGAGCCGATCGCTTTCTCGCACGACCAGACCGGCGAGCAGCTGCTCATCGTCAGTCGTGTGCGTGGAGCGGGAGAGCTGCTCCACGGACGACCGGATGGAAGCGAGCGGATTGCGGATTTCGTGCGCAAGGGACGCGGACAGTTCGGCCACCGCCTCGAGCCGTTCGGTCCGGAGGTGCAGCTCCTCGAGCCGCTTCTGGTCCGAGATGTCGGAGAAGATCGCTGTCACGCTGGGCGGGCGTCCGGGCTCGAGCTCCAGCGCGGTGGTCGTGAGCCCGATGGGGAAGGCCACTCCGTCGCTCAGAATCCTCCCCTCCGCCCGCACGGTCCGCTCACCGTGACGCTGCGTGGACACGATGGCGGCCCACAGCTCCGGAGAGCGCGCCTTGAGCAACTCCACGATCGGGCGCCCGACCAACGTCGCCACCTCGATGCCCAACAACTCCGCGGCCGCCGGGTTCGCATATGCGAGGTTGCCATCCCCGTCCACGGTCACGACTCCGGAGCCGATGTTGCGCAGGATGTCACCGGCCTCGAGCCTGAGCCGCGTGACTTCGCGCTGCAGCACCTCGCGCTCGGCGCCCACGACACCAACCCGTGTAGCGAGGTAACCGGTCGCGATCGCCACGCCCACGAAGACCAGAATCTGCAGCCCTACGGTCACCGACAGCTGCTCCGGCTGGCCCCACACGATGTCCGCCACGTACAACAACGCACCGAGCAGGGTCACCAGCAGGCCAGATGCCACCGGCATTAGGACCGCGCTGACTGCAATGACCAGGATGTACAGCGCGGAGAAAATGCTGTCGGCGCCATCGGTATAGTGCACGATGGTGGTGACGAGGCCGAGGTCGAACAGCGCCTGCGTGTACAGGAACGTGGCACCGGGGTGGAACTCGCGGACGTGCGTGTACCACACCGAAACGCC
>JACQHC010000131.1 GCA_016199245.1 Gemmatimonadota bacterium
CTTGGATGGCCGGCTGTACGTGCTGAGCACTCCCGGTTTCACCACCGAGGCATCACGCCTGGACGTGTTTGATCGGACGAACGGGGCGTTGCTGCGGTCCGCCAGAATCCCGACGGCGCTCCCGACGCTCGCCGTCGACGCGTCCGGCCGCGTGTACTCGCTCGACGCGTTTCGGCTCCTGACCGGGGTCCCGCCGCGTCAACGCGAACCGTTTCACTCATTCGCACTGGAGACGCTGGACGGTGGCACCCTTTCCCTGGGTGATCTGCAGGGTAAGGTCACGCTCGTCAATTTCTGGGCGAGCTGGTGCGCGCCCTGTCGCACCGAGATGCCGGCGCTCGACAGCCTGCGGCGCGGCATCAGTGATCCGGCCTTTGCCCTCATCACGATCAACGAAGACGCAAACCCAGACGATGCGCGGGCGTTCATCGCTGCTCTCGGGTCAGAGTTCCCGGTGTTACTGGGCCGCGGTCGCATGAAGGGACGGTATCACTACCTCGGGTTGCCCTTCACCGTGCTACTGGACCGAGACGGGCGCGTCGTTCAGCGCTGGCTGGGTTTCGCTGGAGCGGAGCAAGTCGCGACGATCCGCACGCTGATTCGTGCCGAGCTCGAGCGGGGACCGGCGGCCCCTGGCGACCACAACCATACGGGGCATGCGTCGAGCCATCGCGCGACCCAGCACCGGTGACCGTCGTTGGTCGTAGACGCCGACACCGATCGTATCCTCGGCGCGTGCATCCTCGGTGTAGGTGGGGGCGAACTGGTGCAGACCCTCATGGCATTGATGATGGCCGACGCGTCATGGAGGCTGTTTTACGAAGCCGTCTACATCCATCCCACGCTCACCGAGGGGTTCTAGCCCTAGTGTGCGTTAGCGCCTGCCCCGCCGTAACGCGCGAGCCCCCGGCGCGGTCGGAAGGCCGGTCGTCGGCGTGACATCCTCCGCACTCCCGCCGACCCAGCGGTCCTCGCGCCGCAGCGACACCCCCGCTGCGTCCGCTCGGGCGCTCTCGACCGCAGGCCTCCCACCCGACTTGTTGCGCGAGTGCTCGAGCCGGCTGGGCACGGTGGCACTGGTGTGGGGTACCGGTTGGCTCCTGGCGATTGGGACCAACCTGATTCTCCGGTGGACGCCGGGCGGAGTCTCCGTTGCGGGCGGGGCGTGGCCATGGCCCGGGGTATTGGTGGGCGCGGTGGTCGTGTTCGTATCCGTGGGTCTGTTCGCATATACCCGCGCGACGGGCTGCAATACCAGGCTTTCGCTGGACGTGGGGCTCCTGTATGAAGTGTTGCTGGCGCTGGCCATTGCGGTCGTGCAGCGGTGGACGCCGGCGAGCGGACTGTCCTGGATTGCGCTGCTGATCCTGATCCATCCCACGATCGTTCCGAACTCCACCGGTAAGATGCTGCTCGCCGGAGTGAGTGCGGCGACGATGGACGTGGTCGGGATTGCGCTGGCGGCGGCCCGGGGGGTTCCGCTTCCGCCCGCCGGTACGCTTGCCTGGATGGTGCTGCCGAATTATGCGGCGGCGCTCGTGGCGGTCATGCCGGCGCGCATGATTCAGCACCTGGCGCGTCAGGTGGCTGAGGCGCGGGAGCTGGGGAGCTACGAGCTCGAAGCGCTGCTGAGCCGCGGGGGCATGGGTGAGGTCTACCGGGCGCGGCATCGGCTCATCCGCCGGCCGGCGGCGGTGAAGTTGATTCGCCCGGACGCGAGCTCCCACCGCGATATGCCGGCCAATGTGCTGCGGGCGCGATTCTGGCGGGAGGCGGAGGCGGCCATGAGTCTCTCGTCGCCTCATACCATCGCGCTGTACGACTTCGGGATCGAGCCTGACGGCACATACTACTATGTGATGGAACTGCTAAACGGGGTGGACCTGCAGGAGCTCGTGGAGCGCTTCGGCGCACTCCCGGCGGCGCGCGTGTCCCATTTGCTGATCCAGGTTTGCGACTCGCTGGCCGAGGCCCATGCGTGCGGGCAGGTGCATCGCGACATCAAGCCGGCCAATATCTACGCATGCCGTGTGGGCCAAGAGGCCGACTTCGTGAAGGTGCTGGATTTCGGTCTCGTCAAGTTCGCGGCGCGTGATGGTGATGTGCTCCAGACGCAGCCGGATGTGGCATTGGGGACGCCCGCGTTCATGGCGCCCGAGACGGCGCTCGGGAGCCGGGACGTGGATTATCGGGCGGACTTGTATAGTCTGGGCTGCGTCGCGTACTGGCTGCTGACGGGATCGCTGGTGTTCCAGGGCGACTCACCACAACGCATGATTCTGGCGCACGTACAGGCCAAGCCAGCGCCGCCGTCGAGGCGGACCGAGCTGCCGATCCCGGCGTGCCTCGAGGAGATAGTCATGGCCTGTCTCTCGAAGGACCCCGCGCAGCGGCCCTCGTCGGCTGCCGACCTGACACAGCGCCTGCGGCAGTGCGACGTCGGGCCTGCCTGGACTCCCGCTCAAGCGTGGACCTGGTGGACCGCACACTTGCCGGAGTTTATTCCGGGTGCAGAGAAGGGATGAGTGGACACGCCGGTGAGGCCCGCAGCCCCTGACGAGCGGCCGCCGGGTCTCGGAGCTCCCTGACCCTTCACCAACCGGCCGGGAGTCCACGTCGCTTTCCCGGGACCTGGAGCGGCAGGCGGCCCCTTGACCTTGAAGTACACTCAAAGGTTTATCATACCGTTCATATGCCCCTCGCCCTTCGCATCGGCGAACTCGCCCGGCTCGCCACGACGAGCCCCGACACCCTGCGGTACTACGAGCGCGTCGGACTGCTCCCGTCCGCGCCACGGACGCTGGCGGGTTATCGGCTGTACGACGCCTCGGCGGCCGACCGGGTGGCGTTCATCAAGAAAGCCCAGGCGCTCGGGCTCACGTTGGAGGAGATCCGTGAGGTGCTACGGATCGCCGCCGACGGAGCACCACCGTGTGAGCACGTGCGCGCCGCGCTGCGGCGGCGCCTGGACGAGGTGGGTGCCCGTATCGGAGAACTGGAGTCCCTGCGTGCGACGCTGCGGCGGGCTCTGTCCCGCAGTCGGCGCCTGCCTCTCGCGTCGTCCTGCATCTGCGGCATCATCGAGTCGGAGGATTCGACCACGGAGGAACAATGAAGACAACGCCACGGCAGACAGTCTCACTTTGCCCCGAATGCTCCCACTGCCCCACCGTCGAGATCCACGAAGACGGCACCGTGCGGATCGGGGAGGCGCCTAACGTCACGACCCTCGGCCGCGAGGAATGGAATCAGCTCGTGCGCGGCATCCGGAGCGGCGTCCTGGGTGAGCTCTGAGGCGGTCGTGAAGGCGTGGCAGGTTGGTGCCACGCCAATCGCGGCACTGGCAGGATCGGTCAGCGCGCTCCTTTGCTGTGCGCTCCCATCATTCCTGGTGTTCGTCGGATTGGGGGCGACCGTGGCCTCGGTGGTCGCGAGCGTGCCCTGGCTCGTAGCGCTATCGCGGCACAAAGCATGGGTGTTCACGGGAGCTGGGATCCTCATCGGAGGCAGCTGGCTGTACCTGCACCACCTGGCACCGCGGCTGGCGGTTGCTGGCGCGGCCTGTCCGCCTCAGGTCGCGCGCTTCGCCCGCAGAACGTGGCGGCTCTCCGTGGCCTTGTACGCCGTGGGCGTTTTCGTGGCCTTCGGACTCGGGCCCCTCCTGAAGGCACTCGAACCATGAGGGGTATCGCCACACTCGTTCTTCTCGTCGCGGCCGCGGGACCCTCGGCAGCCGCCCAGGGCCACGGCCCGGCCTATGGCCTCTCGACGCCAACGCTCGGCAAAGGAGGGTGGAGCCTCGACATCGCCGTCACGGGGCGATCCGTCGGGGACGAGGCGATGGCGATGATGCGCCCGATGCTGAGCTACGGCGTCACCGAGGATCTCCAGGTATCGGTGTCGCTGCCGATGCGGCTCTACGTGCCCGTGGGGATTCCCCCCGTGCACGGGATGTCGCGCATGCCGATGAGCCCTGACGCCGAGGTACTCGTGGGCTGGCGGTTCCATCGCCAGGGTACGGGCGTGGGCTCCCGCTTCGAGTCGACGGCATATGTCGGATTCGACTACCCGACGGATGCCGTGCGCGCGGGGGCACGGACGGCGCCCGGTCTCTACGGGGCCCTGGTTAGCGGATACGCGTCGCGCAGATGGTACGCGTGGGGTGGGGCGCTGTACCGGCGGTACATGACGCCGGTCGGCACCACCGTCGACCACCCCGGTGATGTCGCGATGTACAGTGCCGTCATCGGCTACCGGCCCCCGCCGTTCCAGCACGACTATCCGCGGCCGGACTGGCGGATCTTCCTCGAGGCGGTCGGGGAATACACGGCACGGGACATGATCGGCGGCGTCGAACAGCGCGGCACCGGCGGCCATCAGATCTTTGTGGGGCCCACGTTGTTGGGGTTGTACGGCGCGTGCGGCGTCTCGGGCGGACCGGTATTCCCTGTGTACCAGCAGCTGAACGGAACGCAGACACGGGACGACCTGCGCATGATCGTCAACACGACATTCTGGTTCTGAGGAGGCAGCATGAAACACGCTCCGTGGTCTCTGGTCGTGATGTTGCTCATACCCGGCACGGCGCGCGCCCAATTGCAGGAGGTCCGGCAGGCCGTGTTCGGGATGGACTGAGCGGTCTGCGCCCACGCCGTGCGCGTGGCCGTGAGCAGGATTGCAGGAGTGGATTCGGTCCGGGTGAGTCTCAACGAGGGCCTCGCCACCGTGTGGTTGGCCTCCGAGAACGCCGTGACCATCGGGCAGATCCGCGAGGCGATCCGCTCGAATGGCTTCACGCCGAAGGCCGCCACTCTTCGGGTGGTGGGTAGGGTTGTCGAGGATGGCGGCGAACTGGCCCTTGCTTTCGCGGCCTCAACCCCGTCGCTCCGTCTCACGGATCACGCATCAGCGCCCGGACTCCTCGAGGAACTGAGGGAATCGTTGGGAGCGACCCTGTCCGTGGAGGGAGCAATTCAGGAAACTCGGCGCGGCGAGGCCACCGTGCCCAGAATCGAGGTCCAGAAGTTCGCGCGGTTGCGTCGCTGACCGGCTTGCTTGGAGATGAAACTGTAGCTGGCGCCTGCCCGGAAAGACCTCAATGAGCATACGAATCATGCGGGCAGTGACGGCCGCGACTATGGCGCTCGTCGCGGTATTGTGTCCGGCGCCCCTCACTGCGCAGACCGGCGGCGACTCGACCGTCTATTGGCTCTCCCCCCTGAGCCGCCTGGAGGTGAAGACCGGGAAGGCCGGCCTGTTTGGCTTTGCTGGTCATGAGCACGTGATTCGGGCACGGGTGTTCTCCGGACGCGTCGTCCACTATCCGAGCGCGCCGCTCTCCTCCCACATCGAAATCAGCATACCGACCGATAGCCTTGAGGTGTTGACTCCCCCGGACACGGCCGAGATCCGCAAGGTCACCGCAGCGATGCGGACCGAGGTTCTGCACGTGGAGCAGTTCCGCGACATCACCTTCGTGTCAAAGGCCCTCACGCAGACGCACGGGTTTCGGATCACTGGGGAGCTCACCATCGTGGGACAGACGAGAGCGGTACCGGTGGACGTCAGGGTAGCGATCGAGGCTGATACGCTCCGTGCCGAGGCGACGTTTGCGGTGAACCAGACTGACTTCGGGATCAGGCCGTATCGCGGCGGGCCCGCCGGATTGGTTCGGGTCGCGAATCGGGTGGTATTCGACATCGCGGTCGTAGCGGTGGCCGGCCCTCCCCAGTAAGCACACGGCGCGTCGCAGCCGGTGGCACGGCGGGCGGCCGAATCGAAGCGCCGCGGGCCACGGGACTTGACCTTGTACTTAGGTACAGGGTTTATACTACCTCAGGCCTGCCGAGGAGGCTCGACGTGTCGCTCACGATCGGTCGGATCGCGGCGGCGGCCGAGGTCAACGTTCAGACCGTCCGCTACTACGAGCGTCGCGGATTGCTAGCGGCTCCGCAGCGGACCGCATCCGGCTACCGCCAGTACGCAGAGGATGCCGTCGCGCGCTTGCGGTTCATCAAGCGCGCGCAAGAACTTGGCTTTTCGCTGAAGGAGATCCAGGGATTGCTGGCCCTGCGCGTCCGCCACGGGAGCGCGTGTGACGCCGTCGAGCGCCGGACGCGTCAAAAGATTGCCCTCGTCGAACGGAAGATTGAGGATCTCCAGCGCATCAGGCGCACGCTGGAACAGCTGGCCGGCGCATGTGCCACGCGCCAGCCCACCGAGGAGTGCCCCATCCTGGGGGCGCTGGAGGACCATGCCGTCCTTCATCGGTAAGACGGTTGCTGCGGCGGGCGGCGGCATCGTGGCGGCTGTCGGCTCGGCGCTCTGCTGCGCGGGTCCGCTGGTGGCGGTGTCCCTGGGACTCTCCGGTGCGGGGCTCGCGGCCACGTTCGAGCCCTTCCGACCCTACTTTGTCGGCGCCACAGCGGTGTTCCTCGGGGCGGGGTTCCTGGCCGTGCGTCGCGAGGAGCGGCGGGCGTGCGAGCCCGGCACCCTGTGCGCCTCGCCGGCCTGGCGCCGGCGCATGAAACGGGCCCTGTGGATCGCGACCGCGCTCGCCATACCGCTCGTGACGTTCCCCTGGTGGTCACCCCTCGTGCTGGGATAGGAGGATTCATCCATGATGATCGGACCATTGAAGGCACTCCTGCTGACGGCGGGCGTTGGTGGCGCGGCCGTGCTGTGTCCACTGTGTGACCGGGGCCCGTCGCTTGCCGCGGCCCAGGCTGGCGCCGTGAGTGCCGCCACGCCCGACACCGCGACCGCGCGGCTGCACATTTCGGGAATGACCTGCGGTACGTGTCCGGTAACGGCCCGGCTCGCCCTGAAGCGGGTCCCTGGCGTCTACACTGCCGTCGTCACGTTGGAGGACAGTCTCGGTGTCGTGCAGTACGACCCGGCACGCGTCACGCCGGACGAGATAGCCGCTAACCTGACCAAAGCCACGGGGTACGGCGCGAAAGTCCTGGCCGATCCGCAAGCCGGCACGCCGCGACGCCGCCGGGACGTGTGAGCGCCATGACGGCGGCACGAGAGATCTCGCTCGAGATTCGCGGTATGACGTGCGACCACTGCGAGCGCACGGTGGCCAGGGCGTTGCGATCTGTGCCGGGGGTCGAGGAGGTGGTAGACGTCAGCTACGCAGACGGCTCGGCACGGATCTCCGCGGGTCCGGAGGCGACGCCCGAGCGGATCCAGCAAGCGGTGGAGCTGGCGGGTTACCGCGCACGAGTGCGGGAGCAGGCGGCCGCTGGTACGCCCGCGGTCGCGACACCCGGTACCGGCGACTACGACCTCATCGTGGTCGGCGGCGGGTCGGCGGGGTTCGCGGCGGCGATCAAGGGCGCCGAGCTGGGCGCGCGCGTGGCGCTTGTGGAGCGGAGTACGCTGGGCGGCACGTGCGTCAACGTGGGTTGTGTCCCGTCCAAGACGCTGATCCGCGCGGCGGAGGCCAACCATCGCCGCGCACCACGGGTTCGCGGGGATCGCCACGGCGGACGGAAGGCCTGATTGGCCCGCCGTACGGGCCCAGAAGGACGAACTCGTCACTGCGCTCCGCCAGGCAAAGTATGGAGACGTGCTCGGTGCCTACGAGGCGATCACGCTGATCCGCCAGCCGGTGACGCTGCTGTCTGGGCGCTCCGTCCGCCTTGCCGACGGTCGAACCGTCACCGGCGGGAAGATCATCGTTGCCACCGGGGCTTCGCCGTGGGCGCCGCCGATCCCGGGGCTCGCACAAGCGGGTTACCTGGACAGTGCGGGGGCGATGGCACTCGAGCGGCTGCCGGCGTCGCTGATCGTCATCGGCGCGAGTGCCGTAGGGCTGGAGCTGGCGCAGATGTTCGCGCGTCTCGGGGTTCGCGTGACCGTGCTGGAGGCTTTGCCAAGGATCGTTCCCGCGGAAGACCCGGCCATCGGAGATGCGCTCGCCGGGTATCTCGCGGCCGAGGGGGTACACATCCATGCGGGCGTGACCATTGAGCGCGTGGAGCGCAGCGACTGCTACGCCGTCCTGTTCCGCTCCGGTGCTCGCTCCGGGCAGGCGACGGCCGAGCAGCTGCTTGTGGCCACCGGGCGGCGCGCGAACACTCTAGGAATTGGGCTCGACACCGTCGGCGTCCGGCTCGGCCAAAAGGTGAGATCCTGGTCAACGAGTATCTCCAGACCGGGAACCCTGATGTGTATGGCGCGGGGGACGTGATCGGCGATCCGATGTTCGTGTACGTCGCAGCCTACGGGGGGGCCCTCGCCGCGGAAAACGCGCTGCGTGGCAACACGCGGCGGTACGACCTGACCGCCCTCCCGCGGGTCACGTTCACCGATCCGGCCGTGGCCTCGGTCGGACTCACGGAGGAGCAGGGGCGCGCGGCGGGTATTGAGGCGATCGCGGCGATCCTCCCGCTCGCCCATGTGCCACGCGCGTTGGCGGCGCGGGACACGCGGGGGTTCGTGAAACTGGTCGCCGACGCGGCGACGCGGCAGATCATCGGCGCCCACGTCCTGGCCGCCGAGGCCGGGGAGATCATCACGGAGCCGGCGCTGGCCATCAGGCACGGGCTGACGATCGAGGACCTCCAGTCTGCCTTCCACCCGTACCTCACGCTGGCGGAGGGAGTGAGGCTCGCCGCGCAGACCTTCACCAAAGACATCGCCCGGTTGTCGTGTTGCGCGGCCTAGCTTAACCCGGCTCCTCCACCAGAGGATTGACCCAGCGCAACGAGCGAAACCGCGCGAAGTCGCCGTCGGCCGAGCACAGCTCCGCCCCATGCTCGATGGTCAGTGCGGCCAGGTGCGCGTCAGTTGTGAGATTCCCGGCAGTACCTGACTCGACGAGCAGGCTCCGGAGAATGCGCCAATGCTCGGCCCCCGGTGTGAGCGCGATTACGGATGCGTACGCCAGCCAGCCGTCCACGACCGTGAGGGCGGCCTCCGGCGACAGGGGTTGCGGAAAGACGCGGGCGTTCGTCGTCAGGCGAAGGAACCCAAGCAGCACTGCCCACGGGAGGGCGATGGGCTCATCGCTCGAGAGCGTTCGCTCCAACCACGCCTTCGCCCTTTCGTGGTGCGGAGCGTCGCGGTTGACCGCATACAGGAGGAGGTTGAGGTCGACGACCTTCACGTCCGGCTACTTGCGCAGCGCCAACTTGCTCGCGATTTCCTCGTCCTCGAGTGAGTCGGCGATGGCAAGTGCCTTGTCGAGGGGACGCAGGGGCTGGCCCATGGCGAACGTGGGGCACCGGTAGGGACCCGGCGCGTCTGAACGCCGCTCCTCCAGCCCGCGGCGAAGCACGCGGTGCAGGAACTCTTTGAAGGAGACGCCCTGCCGATGCGCCTCCGCCCGGAGGCGTTTGACGAGGTGGCCTTCGATGTCCACGGTGGTTCGCATGCGATGATGCTAGCGCATCAATTTCGCGATGTCAACGCATCAACCGCAGCTCAGGGATCAATCTCTACCATATTCGCGGATCGTCAGGGGCTTCCGCGTCGAAGCTCGGCAACGGACGGAGGCTGAGCAGGCTCATCGGGTCCACCGTGATGCCACCGTAGTGCACCGACCAATGGAGATGGGGCCCCGTCACCCGCCCCGTCGCCCCCACCGCGCCGATCGCCTGGCCCCTGACGACGGTGTCGCCAACCGAGACCTGAACGGCACTCATGTGCAGGTAGGCTGTCATGAGCCCCGCCCCGTGAGAGATATAGACACACTTGCCGTTGTAGAAGAAATCCCCTACCAGCAGGACCACGCCGCGGTTCGTGGCGCGCACCGGCTCGCCGACGTTGCCGTCGTAATCGAGCCCTAGATGCCGGCTGCGCGTGGCACCGTTCAGCACCCGGCGCGTGCCGAAGTCGCTCGTGATCGGGGCCCGCCGGGGGGGCGAGAACCACAGCGACCAGAGCCGCGGTCCGTCGTGGGCCCGCGCGAACGCCTGACCGATCTCTCGGCGCTCGGCCGCAATCCGCGCGGCCAACGCGCTGTCCGGCGGCTCGGTGTACTCGCGCCCCAACCGCAGGGACTCTGACCGCGACCGCCGCGCGGCGATCGGTACGGCGATGCGTGCCGAGTCCGGGCCGCCATCCGTCCACAGGTTTCCCGTGACGCTGCTGTCCGCGTCCACCGGAACCGCGCCCACCGCGTGGAACGCGCCTGTGGAGTCCCGCTCGAAGTGGAGCCGCTCGCCGGCAAGCGTTCCGTCCAGACCCGAGATCTCCGGCCACGTCACGGCAAGACGGATCAATGACCCTTGCGTTGGGCGCGCGGGGTACCAGGAAACCGCTGGCGTGGGCCCCTGAGCACCAGCCGCAGAAGCCGCGGCCACCATGGCGACGAGCGACGTGACAAGACGAAGCGGTCGCATCGTGCGACTATAACCTGGCCGGCCGGTCACGGAACAGCTGCCCGCTACTGACCGCGACCGGTGGCAGCGCGGTTCCCTACGACGGTCATCACCGCGTCCGCCAGTGCCACGCGAACAGCAAAGATGCCCCGGCGCTCCCGAGTGGGGTTGACCCGATTCGACAGCAGCAGAATGAACAGGTTGTTCTCCGGATCGATCCAGAGCGACGTGCCGGTGAACCCGGTGTGCCCAAACGCCCGCGACGACAGCAGATGCCCCCCGGAGTTCGTCCCGTTCGCCGTTTCCCAACCCAACGCGCGGTGCGACACCGCGGCATCCTGGACGCGAGTGAAGGCGGCGATGGTCTCAGGTGCAACGATCGTGGCGCCGTCCAACGAGCCGCCACCGAGCATCATGCGAGCGAAGCGCGTGACGTCACGCGCCGTGCTGAACAACCCTGCGTGGGATGACACGCCGCCCAGAGCGTACGCGTTCTCGTCGTGCACCTCGCCCCACAGATGGCGCCCTCGCCACGGATCCACCTCGGTCGGCGCGATCCGTCCTACCAGGGCTGGCGGCGGCCGGAACATGGTCGAACGCATACCAAGCGGCTCGAGCACGTGCTGCTCCAGATAGCGATCGAACGCCTCGCCGCTCACCCGCACCACGATCTGCCCGAGCAGGATCGCGCCCAGATCGCTGTACAGCATGCGCGCGCCCGGGACCGTGTCCAACGACGTGGCGAACACCAGCGCCAGAGCGCTGTCGGGGGTCGGCGCTTCCTTGTAGAGCGGGCGCCAGGCCGGAAGCCCGGAGGAGTGGGTCAGCAGGTGACGAACCGTGACGCGGTCTTTCCCCTTTCCGGAAAACTCCGGCACGTACCGCACGACCAATGCATCCAGGTCGAGCGTCTCCTGCTCGGTGAGTTGCATGACCGCCGTCGTGAGGCCGACCACCTTGGTGAGCGAAGCCAGGTCCCACAGCGTGTTGGCGGACGGAATGCCTTTCGGGGACGGCGCCCAATCGAGCTGGCCCGCCGCGCGCTCGGTGAGGATCCCGTCGCGGGTGCCGATCACGGCGATCGCCCCGGGGAACGCCGAGTCTCGTACGCCGGCCTCCAGGATCAGGCCGACGGTATCGCTCAGTCGCGCGAGGTCCACGCGGGCAGCGACGACGCGGTCGACCGGGAGCGCGCCGTCCGCTCCCGAAGGCCGCTGGTCGGCCCGGAGCCCGGCCGCGAGGACGAGCAAGAGAGCAGTCAGAGGCGGGCCGGCCTTGAAGCGGGACGCGAGCGGGGCCATGAGTACTTTGGTGGTCCGTTGTGTTGGCGATCGTCAGAACCAATACTATGTGTCACCCAGAAAGGAAAGTCAGGCCATGGCACTGAAACGAACGACCAGGTGGCTGTTGGCGGCCGGAATCATCGGCTTCGTCGGCTACGTGGTTGTGGGCAGTATGGCGCGTGTGGAACGGACGTGCGAGTTATGCGTCGAATTCAACGGCCGCACGGAATGCCGCCGCGGCGCGGGGGCAACCGATCAGGAAGCAAAGGACGCGGCGCAGACCGCCGCGTGCGGGGTGATGGCGATTGGAATGGACCAGTCCATCGCCTGCCAGCGTACGCCGCCGCGGTCGGTGCAGTGTACCGGATCTTGAAAGGGCCGCTGGCACACCCCGACCTCTCCTGGGCGCTCGTGCTGGCCACCCTCCTCGTCGGTTGCCGCGAATCAACGGTCCTCCACGTAGCCCTGTATCCGTACCTGCCCGATGCCGCGTCGGACGACTTTCGCGGGCTTCTGGCACGGATCGAGTCGGAGTTCGAAGGCCAACATCCTGAGGTCGACGTGCGGCTCGCTCCGCTGGACCCGAACAGCGGAGCGTTCTACGACTTCGACTCGCTCAGGATGATGCTCTCGGCAAAGCCGGGCGCAGGTGGGTTCGACCTCGTCGAGGTGGACGCCGCGCTCCTCGGGGAGTTGATCGACAGCCAGTTGGTCCGCGCATGGCCCGTCGGTCCTCCCGGGCGCTCGGACTGGCACCCTGCCGCGCTGCAAGCGGTCACGGTCGGGGACTCAAGCTACGGCATCCCGCACTGGCTGTGCGGCCACTTCGTGTTTTCCCGGGAGCGGGCCATCGTGGAAGCGTCGTCGGCACAGGAACTGGCGGCGGCACTGAGCAAGGCCACGCCGGGTACGCCCGGCGTGGCCGCGAAATTCGCGGGGAACTGGGACCTGACTGCGCTGTACCTCGACGCCTGGGTGGACACGTACGGGGGCGTGGCATCGGAGGCCATGCTGCCGCCGCGGGATTCGGTCGTCATCGAAAGCCTCCTAGCCGTGGCGCGAGAATGCCGCGTGGGCGGCAGCAACCCCTGCCTGGAAGGCGGGAGCTTCGGCGGCAGCGCGGAGGCCGCGGCCGAAGCGTTCGCCGGTGGCCAGGTAGATGCGTTCATCGGATTCTCCGAGCATCTGCATCCGATGCTGCGCCGGGCCGGGCGCGACCCGACGATCAAGCTGGCGCTCGCGCCGCTGGGCACCGGAAACCGACCCATTGTCTTTGTGGATGCGCTGGTGCTGCGCCGTAACTGCCATCGGGCGTGCGCGGCGGCGGCCCGAGCCTTCGCAACGCACCTCAATCAGCCCGAGACGCATGCGTGGATTACGATGGCGCAGGACGCTGGACC